>NZ_JBAKHL010000008.1:0-182386 GCF_036902715.1 Micromonospora sp. CPCC 205546 | reverse complement strand
CGCGACCCTGGTGGAACGCGCGACCCGGTTCGTGATCCTGGTCGGACTACCCCAAGGGAAGATGTCCGAGCACGTCGTCGCGCAGCTGGCCACGGCAATGACCTGGCTACCACAGCGCCTACGGGCCTCCCTGACGTGGGACCAGGGCCCCGAGATGGCCCGCCACCGTGACTTCACCATCGCCACCGACTGCCCGGTCTACTTCTGCGACCCACACAGCCCCTGGCAACGCGGCAGCAACGAGAACACCAACGGCCTGCTACGCCAGTACTTCCCGAAAGGCCACGTCGACTTCACCACCATCGACCAAACCCAACTCGACGCCGTCGCCGACGAACTCAACGACCGCCCACGGATGACCCTGGGCTGGGCCACCCCAGGTGAGAAGATGACCCAGCTACTTGGTGTTGCAACCACCAGTTGAGCCCGCCCGGAGGGGCGGTTTCGCACCAAGATCCCGCTGCGCGGGGGGTGGAGTCGCGGCGGGGGCGGTGAACCTGTTAACCTTGGCGCCGGCCCGCCCGGTGAAAGCCGGGTGGGACCGATGCCGGTCCGCCGGCGGAGGGGTTGTGGCGCAGTCCGGTAGCGCACCTCGTTCGCATCGAGGGGGTCAGGGGTTCGAATCCCCTCAACTCCACCCAGTTCAAAGGCCGTCTCCGCTCGCCGGAGATGGCCTTTCTCAGTTCCGCGCCGCCTCGTCCCCCCGGCCTCCCCAGCATGATCGGCGGGTGGGCGTGCCCGGCTCAGTCGGCCGACGCGGCTGCGGCCAGGAGCCGGTACGTGGCGTCGTCGAAGGCGACCAGGCGGACGTGCTCGACGGCGGTGGGTGTCGCCCTGATCGTCGTGACCGCGATCGTCGCCGCCTGGTCGGACGGGTATCCGTAGACGCCGGTGCCGACGGCGGGGAAGGCGACGCGCCGAGCGCCGACCTCGTCGGCGACCTGGAGGCTGCGCCGGTAGCACGACGCCAGGACCTCCGCCTCACCGTGGCCGCCGCCCTCCCACACCGGACCGACCGTGTGGATGACGTGGCGTACGGGTGGATCGAGGTCGAATGCCGGGGTGGCGACGGCCTCGCCCGGGTGGCACGGCGCGAGGGCGGCGCCGGCCCGCGCCAGCCCCGGTCCCGCCGCCCGGTGGATCGCGCCGTCGACGCCCCCGCCGCCCAGCAGCGACTCGTTCGCCGCGTTGACGATGGCGTCGACGTCCTCGCGGGTGATGTCACCGCGTACCACTTCGATCAGGGGCATGGCCCGATCATGCCACCGCCGGCGCAGGCACCCGCCCGCCCGCCGACGGACGCCTGCCTGCGCCGGGCCAGGTCACACCCGTGCCAGGCCCCTGCGCGCCGTTGGGGTCCGGGGGCGCAGGGTCAACACGTCGCCGAGCCCGTCGACGTAATCGAGGTCGGTGGCGAACGCGGCGTTCAGGGTGCTGCGCAGGTAGCCCAGCGCCGCCGGCCCGGCGGTCACCGGGGCCGGTCCCGTGTCGCCGGTGCAGACCAGGCGCACCTCGCGGGCCAGCCGGCCGGAGGCGTTGACGAACCGGCACAGGTCGTCCCACCGCAGGTACCGCCAGAAGTCGACGCTGACCACCGCGTCGAGGCTGCCCGGCGGGATGGGCGGGTCCATGCCGACCAGGTGGTAGTTCGTGGGGCCGGGCGGGGCGGCGTAGTCGAAGGTCAGCGCCCCGCTCGGCAGGCCGGCCTGCTCGCTGCCGGTGCCCACCCACAGCACGCGGGGGCCGGGCAGGCGGTCGGCGAGGCGGTCGAACGCCGGCCCGATCCGGCACGTCGAACGGGTCGCGCAGTCCGTGGCCGCGGCGCGGTACTGGACGATGCGCTCCAGGGAGTCGTACACGTCGAGCAGGCCGTAGAACTCCCACTCGATGACGTGGTACTGCCCGGTGAGCAGGCTCCGGTTGGCCGCGAAGTCGGCGAAGTTGTGGTCGGTGTTGCGGTGGTGCGGGAGGTGGAAGGCGCGGGCCTCGTCGTCGTAGGCGAAGTTCAGCCCGGTCACGCCGAGCTGCCGGTGCACCCGGTAGAACAGCTCGATGTCCTCCAGGCCCCAGCGCAGCCCGGCGCGTTCGTCGAACCCGCCGGCACGGTCGAACAGGTCCCGGGCGAGCGAGATGTTGTGGGTGTAGGCGAGGGCCCAGCCCGCCAGGAGCCACTCCTGTCCCGGCGGCTCACCGTGCGGGAAGCGCAGGTCACCGGCGCGGTCGGCGCGGCGGCGGGGGATGTCGGTCATCTCCCGGTCGTCGAGGGCGGCTTCGACGTGCTCCAGGCTCAGCTCGTCGCGGCGGCCCATCAGCACGGCGGGGCGGCCGGCGACCGCGTGGTGGGCCAGGTGGCGCTCCAGCAGTTGGGGGGAGGCGTACGAGTCGGCGTCGAGGAACAGCAGCAGCGGTGCCCGGGTGCGCCGGACCGCCTCGTTGCGGGCCGCGGAGCGTCCCCGCCGTCGGGGGAACTCCAGCACGCGCAGGTCGAGGCCGGCGGCCGCCCCGACGGCCTCGGCGTATCCGGCGGAGGAGCCGCCGTCGCGGACCACCATCACCTCGAAGCGCTCCGGGCCCACCGTCTGCCGGGTCAACGACCGCAGCGTCAGCGCCAGACACTGCGCGTCCTGGTACGTGGGTATGACCACGCTCAACTCGACCGTGTCGTCCGTCCGTGCCGCCATCCGACTTTCCTCCGTCATAGGTGATCCCCTGTGGGTCGGGGTGCCGGCACGTGCCGGCACCCCGACCGCGACGCCTTCGGCCCTGGGCCGGCCGTCGCCGACGCTCGCCGGAAGCGCTTCCAGCAGCGAATGGGATTATCGATCACGGATAGGGGCGATGCACGATTCGCATTGGCGCACCTCTCGCGTGAGCGCGGCCGGGTGGGGTCACGCGTAGTAGTTCACGCTCACCGGCCAGGTGCCGGTGTACGGCGTCCAGCCCTGGAGGGTGGCGGGGATGCCCACCCGGGTGTTGCAGTTGATGACCTGGAAGTGCAGGTGCGGGCCGGTGGACGCGCCGGTGCTGCCCGACCAGCCGATGACCCGACCCTGCGGAACCCAGGTGCCGGCGTTGTAGATGGCCCGGTTCAGGTGCGCGTAGTGGGTGCACTGGCCGTTCGGGTGCCGGATGATCACCTCGATGCCGTTCTGCCAGTACGGCGACCAGTTCGACATGATGATGGTGCCCGCCTGCGAGGCCGAGACCTCGTAGTTCGCCGGCAGCCCGAAGTCCCAGGCGTACTCGTTGTAGGGGCCGACGTGCGAGTAGGTGCCCTCCGGCCCCTGGGTCACCAGGTAGGACTCGTTCGCCGGGTACGGCATCTCGTAGTAGTAGTTCGCGGCGGAGGCCGGCGTGGCCCCGACGACCACGGCCCCGGCGACCATCACCAAGGCGCCCACGGTCGCGCCCACCCGGCGCAGGGCTCTCGTCATCTTGCTCACTGTGGATGTGCTCCTGGCATGTCGGCTGATGTTCGGCCCCGTCGTCGACGGTGCCGGTGGGAGCTAAGCAGCGCGCCAGACGGGGATCAATGGATCCGGAGACCACTGGGGTGCGATCAGTGGGCCGGCAGGGGTCACGGCGACAGCCGGTGACGGCGGTGAGGCGTGGCGTCGAGGAGACCCGTAGCGGCACCCGCGGCCACGACCGTCCGGCAAGCGGCGCGCGTGCGGCCGGTCACTACGCTGCCGCCCGTGGAGCGGATGGCGAACGTGTTCTGGATGGGCGGCTGCGCGGCCGTCGCCGTCCTCCTCGTGGCGGGCCTCGTCGCGTTGCTCGTAACGGTGCACCGCAGGGAGCGGGAGCGCCGGGAGTACTGGCGGTGGTGGGCCGCCCGGCACGGCTGGGCGTTCGTCGAGCGGCCGCAGCTCACCTGGACCGACCGGGTGCCGGGCCGCAGCCGGCGGGGCGTGCGCTTCGCGCTGACCGGGACGCTGCACGGCCGCCCCGTCTGCGTGGCCGAGTACGCGTACACCGAGACGCAGAGCTCGACCGGGGCGGACGGCAACCAGACGACCACCTCGCGCACCCACACGTACGTCGTCTGCTCGGTGTGGTTGCGACGGTCGTTCCCGGCGCTCGCGGTCGGACCGCGCCACGTGTTCTCGAAGTTGGGCCGCGCGTTGTTCGGCAGCGACACCTACGCCACCGGGCACGAGGAGTTCGACCGGCAGTGGCGGGTTGGCGCGGCGGCGCCGGGGCAGCAGGCGCTGGTGGGGCCCACCCTGATCGCCGCACACCTGGCGGGCGCGGTGCCGGCCTGGAGCGTGCGGGGGCCGGAGCTGATCACCTACCGGCCGGGCCGGCTGGAGGAGCACGCCCCGGTGCCGTCGCTGGTGACCCCGCTGATCACGGTCGCCGACCTGCTGGAACAGGGGCGCTGACGAGGGGCCCAGCGGGGACGGGAGGGCTGGTGGTGCGGGAGTGCGCGACGGCGGGGGGCGGCGGTGGTCGGCCGGGAGGAACGCGGAAGGCCGGCCCCCGAGGGGACCGGCCTCCCGTCACCAGCCGCGGATCACGGCTTCCAGGAGCCGGTGGTCTCGAACTTGTGCCGGTATTCCAGCACGCCGTTCTTGTCGGCCACGTTGAACGCCACCGTGCCCGCCCGCTTGCTGCCCTCGCGCAGGTTGTTGCCCGAGCCCAGGGGGTCGCCGCAGCCGGAGAGCGCGCTCGCCAGGCCGTTGGCCGTGGTGCCGTTTGCGGCCACCCACTCGAAGTAGAACGGGTTGATGGAGCTCTTGCCCTTGGTCACCGTCGCGGTGACGTGGGCGATCAGGTACATGCCCTTGTCCGGATCCGGGGCGTACGTCCGGCAGCCCTTGGTCTCCGTGGTGAACCGGGTGACCGTGATCTCGATGGTCCCCTCGTCGTCGGAGACCACGAGGGTCGCGCCGGCCTTCATGTTGAAGGTCTCGCCGTCCTTGGGCGCCTTCGGGGACGGACCGTCCGGCTGCAGCGTGATGCCCGGGGCGGCGGCCTTCTTCAGGTCGTCCGACGCCTTGTTGGCGCCGACGACGAGCGCGACGACGCCGCCGATGCAGCAGAGCAGGACCAGCACGACCACCACGGCCCCGATGATCAGGGGGGTCTTGCTCTTCTGCGGCGGCGCGACCGGATGCGGCGCGCCGGGCGGATAACCGGGCCCGCCGGGCGGGTAACCGGGCCCGGGCGGGTAACCGGGGCCGCCGGGCGGGTAACCGGGGTTGCCGGAGACCGGCGGGTACGGCGTGCCGGAGGTCGGCTGGTGCGGGGCGGCCCACGGCTCGCCGGGCGCACCGGAGACCGGCGGCTGGGGCATCCCGGACACGGGGGGCTGCGGCGCGCCGGAGACCGGCGGCTGCGCCCACGGCTCGCCGGGCGCGCCCGACACCGGCGGCTGGGGAGCGCCGGAGACCGGTGGCTGCGGGGCGGCCCACGGGTCGCCGGTCGGCTGCTGCGGCGGCACGGGCGGGAGCGGGGCCCACGGGTCGCCCGTTGCCTGCCCGGCGCCGGACGTCGGTGGCTGCGGCGGGTAGCCGCCCTGGTCGGTGGGGAACTGCGGCATCGGGGCCGGCGGGTACGGCTGCGGCTGCTGCTCCGGGTTCGGCTGGTTCGGATCCTGAGGCCCGTAAGGGGGCGGGGGGTGACTCACCGTACTCCTAGGCACCTGACGACGACGGCAAACGCGGCTGACGCTACCGTGCGCGGACAACGGACCATCTTCGCGTCTGCGGCGGCGTCGCGCTGTCCCCTGTTCGGGTTCCGTACCCGGTCGACCGGTCTTCCGCCCGGCAGGTCCCGGGCCCGGGCCGACCGTCGCCCGATCAGTGGGGCAGCAGCACGGCGGCCGTGCGGACCAGGGAGTCGTCGACGCTGAACCGGCCGGTGACCAGCGCGGGAGGATCGGTCACCGGGGCGGCGTCACGCCGCGCGGGCGAGATGCGCGCGGTGAACGTGCCGGCGTCCGGGTCGAGCTTCACCAGGGCGTCGTGGAAGTCCAGCCACGTGCCGACGAGCGGGTGCCACACCTTGTAGACCGTCTCCTTGACGCTGAACACCACCGCCGGCCAGGAGACGCCCGCCGGTAGGCGGGCGCACCGGTCCTCCTCCTCGGGCAGGCAGATCATCCGGCGTACGCCCGCGTCGAGTTCGCGGTGCCCCTCGGCGTCGATGCCGACGGACCGGACCTCGTCGGCGCGGGCCGCGACGGCCGCGCAGTAACCCCGGGTGTGGGTGATCGCCCCGACCACGCCGGCCGGCCAGACCGGCGACCGGTCGGCGGCCGAGGGCACCGCGACCGGCGGCACGCCGAGGGCGGCCATCGCCCGGCGGGCACACACCCGCCCGGCGGTGAAGTCGCGGCGGCGGCTCTGCACCGCGCGCTCGCCCAGGCAGGCCCGCTCGGCCGGCAACAGCTCGCCCGTGAAGTCCGTGGCTCCGGCCACGGCCACCGCCACGGCCGGCGGCAGCAGGTCACGCATCGCCGCCCCCCGACGGGTACGCCCGCTCGGCGGCGCGTCGGCGAGCGGACAGGTGTCGACCGGCCGGCCGGGCCGGCGCCCGGTGCAGGGTCGGCGTCGCGAGGGCCATGGTTCGTGAACGTACCGCACCCGCGTAACGCCGGAGTGTCCCGAGACGCTGACAGAGCATCACCCGGGGATGATGACGGTCACTGCCGACGACGGCCCGTCCGGGCGGGCCCCACAGGAACCGGAGAGGGAGCGCGATGATCGGTGGTGCGGAGTCCTCGGCGTCAGGAACGGACGAGCACGCCCCCCTGGCTCCCGACTGGACCTGCGGCACCTGCGGCGCGGACTGGCCGTGCCCGGTCAAGCGGTCCCGCCTGCTGGAGGAGTACCGGCTGGACCGGGCCATGCTCAGCGTCTACCTGGGTTCCTGCCTGGCGGCCGCCGCCCAGGACCTGACGGCACCGTCCGGCACGGCCCTGCAGGACCGGTTCATCGGCTGGCTGCCCCGCAGCCCCCGGACGCCCTGACCCGCGCCCGGGAACGACCGGTCGGTCGTCCCGGGCGACAAGCGGTCAGTACGCGCGCGTCACGGTGAGCGTGATGTTCGTGCAGGAACTCGCCCGGCTGGTCAACGCGCTCTTCTCGGCGCTGTCGACGCTCAACCGCCACCGGGTCTTCACCGCCACCCACTCGCCGACGTACCGGCACTTCTCGTTGGTCGGCAGCCAGGTCGCCGGGTCCTGGTCGCCCTTGGCCTGGTTGACGTTGTCGGTCACCGCGACGAGTGAACGGACGTCGCCGAGGTCGTTGGCGAAGGCCTGCCGCCGCGACGTGGTCCAGTTCCGGGCGCCCGAGTCCCACGCCTCGGCCAGCGGGACCATGTGGTCGATGTCCAGGTCGGACGGGTTGGTCCAGGACGCCGCGTCGTAGTAGGAGCGCCAGCGCCCGCCGGTCAGCCGGCAGCCGGAGCCCACCGTGGGGCGGGTGGTGGCCTCGGCGATCAGCACCTCGTAGCGCGTGTTGCAGCCGTCGGAGTCCGCGTCCGTCCAGTGCGGGAAGAGGTCGCGGGAGTAGCCGGTGCGGCTCTCCGCGGCCACCGGCAGGTCGGCCACGAGGGTGCGCAACGGCACCGAGACGGTTGCCGCCTGGGCGGGGGCGGACAGCCCGAGGGTGGCGGCGGTGACGGTGGCCACCAGGCCTGCGGTCCAGCGGAGGGTACGGGTCATCGTGAACTCCGTCCGATCGATCGGGGTTGGCCGACAGTGCAACCGGCCCGGGTGCCGACGGACCGGACCCGAGATGGCCGGAGAACCAAATCGATCGATACGTTACGGGAACTTGCAGCGCGTGGGAATCGCGTCGCAGGCAATATCTGTCAGACGCCGGAGCCACGGAGGGTGTCGATCCGTACCGTTTGCGCAGGATGACGGACCGTAAGATGTGGGATGCAAACCATCCGTCGGGTGTCGCGAGTCGGAAATCTGACCGAAGTCGACCCGTTGTGCCAGTGGTGCAGGGTGGTTAAGCTCTTGATGCGCGCCCCAATCGCCCGCTTCCCCCGTGGCAGGCGATCGGGGCGCGCTCCTACGTCGAACGGGCCCGCACGCCACCGCGTGCGGGCCCGTTCTCCGTGCGCCCGCCGCGCCGCCCGGGGCGTGCGGCGGGCGCCGTGCCGGCCGTCAGATCCAGCGACCGTCCAACCACATCCGCGCCGACCACTCGGCGTACGGCATCCACTTCCCGACGAAGATCGGGTGGAAGTACGCGAAGCAGAGTGCGACCAGCAGGACGTACGCCCCGGCGATCACGCCACCCACCAGCCTGCGTTCCCGGGCCTCGTCGACCTCCCCGCGCGCGGCGGAGGGGTCGGCGTCGCCCGGCTGCGCGTCGATGCCTCCCGGCTGCGCGCCGCCGCCATCCGGCTGCGCGGCGTCGCCTCCCGGTGGGCCGGCCGGCGTGACGATCGCGCCGAGCACGTAGGCCACCGCCAGCACCATGAACGGCACGATCGGCGCGGTGTAGAAGGAGAACATCGTGCGGCCGTCGAGCGCGAACCAGAACCAGGGCAGCAGACCGGCCGCCACGACCAGCAGGATCGCCCCCGCCCGCCAGTCCCGCCGGGCCAGGCCCAGCCAGGCCAGCGCCACCAGGGCGGGCAGGAACGACCACCAGAGCAGGGGGGTGCCGAGCAGCAGGACCTCGGAGGCGCAGCTCGGTGCCCCGCAGGACCCGGTGCCGGACCAGTGGAAGGCGACCGGTCGGCCCAGCAGCAGCCACTGCCACGGCCACGACTGGTACTTGTGCGGGTCGTCGAGGCCGGTGTGGAAGCCGTACGCCGCCTTGTGGTACTCGATCAGGTTGTTCAGCGCGCCGATCACGGGGGTGTCGCTCAGCGGCGCCTGCGGATACCGCTCGGCGAGCCGGTAGTAGCCCTCGTCGCCGGCCAGCCAGCCGGACCAGGTGCCGACGTATGTGAGCACCATCAGCACCCCGGCCAGCACCAGCCACGGCACCTCGTCGAGGAGGGTGTCGCGCCACGGCCGGCGTACGCCCGCGGAGCGGCGGACACCGACCTCCCACAGGACCACCAGCAGCGCGAAGACGGGCAGGAAGTAGAGCGCACTCCACTTCACCGCGCACGCGCAGCCGAACAGGACCCCGGCGGCGAGCCGCCACCACGGCCAGTTCCGCCAGCCGCCCGCCGGCCGCCCGGCCCGGCCCGGCCGCCCCGGGTCCAGCCCGGCGTCGAGTGCCCGGGCCCACCGGCGGCGCCGCGCGTCCCGGTCGAGCACGAGGGCGCCGAACGTGGCCAGGACGAAGAACAGCAGGAAGATGTCGAGCAGCGCGGTGCGGGAGAGCACCAGGTGGAAACCGTCCAGCGCGAGCAGCAGGCCGGCGGTGCAGCCGAGCACGGTCGAGCGGAACATCCGCCGGCCGATGCGGACCAGCAGCAGCACCGACAGGGTGCCGACGAGCGCCGCGGAGAACCGCCAGCCGAACTCGGGTGCCGTCGTCACCAGGTGCCCCGGCACGGAGATGCCGTGCTCGGCGTCGGCGTAGCCGAAGGCCCACTCGCCGAGCCCGATCAGCCACTTGCCCAGCGGCGGGTGGACGACGTAGGACGGGCCGCCGTCCTTGTAGTTCCACTCGACGCCCTTGTCGACCAGCCCCCAGGCGTCCCGGGCGTAGTAGGTCTCGTCGAAGATCTTGCCCGGCGGGTGGCTCAGGCCGACGAAGCGCAGGATCGCCGCGATCGCGACGATCACGCCGGTGGCGAGCCAGGAGCGCCCGTCCAGCCGGGCCTCGACGGTGGCCAGCCGGCGCCGGACCACGCCCGGGACCCGGTCGGCGGAAGCCCGGGAGGCATCCTCGGGTGGGCTCCCGTCCGTGGGGTCCGGGCCCGACTGGTCCGCGCTCTGTGCTGTCGACGCACTCGTCACCCGGCGATCGTAGGCTGCGAAGGTGCCCGGTGGCGCCCGTCGTCGCCGATACCGGCACCGCCGTCGATGAAGGAGTTACATCTCGTGGGTGAAATGTCCGAAACCGGGCGCCTGGTCCTCCTCGGCGCGCCGCTCGGCAACCCCGCCGACGCCTCCGCCCGGTTCCGCGAGGTGCTCGCCACCGCGGACGTGGTGGCAGCCGAGGACACCCGCCGGCTCACCCGGCTGGCCCGGGACCTCGACCTCACCGTCGGCGGCCGGATCGTCTCCTACTTCGAGGGCAACGAGGAGCGGCGTACCCCCGAACTGGTCGACGTGCTGACCGCCGGCTACGTGGTCGCCCTGGTCACCGACGGGGGCATGCCGAGCGTCTCCGACCCGGGCTACCGGCTGGTCACCGCCGCCCTGGACGCCGGCGTGCCGGTCACCGCCGCGCCCGGCCCGAGCGCGGTCACCACCGCCCTGGCCCTGTCCGGGCTGCCCTGCGACCGGTTCTGCTTCGAGGGTTTCCTGCCGCGCACCGGCGGCGCCCGCCGGTCGCGCCTGCGGGCCCTCGCGGCCGAGGAGCGGACCCTGGTCTTCTTCGAGGCGCCGCACCGCATCGCCGCCGCGCTGGCCGACCTAACCGCCGCGTTCGGCGTCGACCGGCCGGCCGCGCTCTGCCGCGAGCTGACCAAGACGTACGAGGAGATCGTCCGCCGCCCGCTCGGCGAGCTGGCCGAGTGGGCGGCCGAGGGGGAGCCGCGCGGCGAGATCACCCTCGTCGTGGCCGGCGCGCCCGAGTCGGCGGCGGAGCGGCCCGACGACGACACGCTGCGGGCCGCCGTGGCCGCCCGGGAGGCGGCCGGGCTGTCCCGCCGGGACGCGATCACCGAGGTCGCCACGGAGTACGCCCTGCGCCGCCGCGACGTCTACGCCGTCGTGCACGCCTGACGCGAGCGCGCCGGCCCTGACCGGGCGCGCGCCGGCCCTGACCGGGCGCCCGGGTGGACCCGTGGGGTTCACCAGGCGGCGACGAGGAAGCCGGCGGTGATCACCAGCGGGCCGCCCAGGGCGACGGCCACCGCCCAGCGGCGGGCGCGGGGATCGGCGAACCGCGTCGACCCCGTCCACCGGGCGATCCCTGCGGCGCAGCCCAGCACCACCAGCAGGCCGAGCAGCCAGCGCAGGTGCGCGGCCGGGCCGGTGTCCGCGTACGCGGTGCCGCCCTCCGGGCCGGTCATCCGGGCCGGCAGCGTCGTGCCGGTCGCGGTGCGTCCGGCGGCCACCCCGCTCACCCGCACGCCGTGCGCGGTCCACGTCTCGTCGGTGGGGGCGAAGTTGCCCCGGCAGCGCTGCGTGAGCCCGCCGCCGGTGCAGTCGGCGATCACCACCGTGCCCCGCGTGGCGTGCCCCACGGCCAGCCAGAACGGGCCGGCGCTGACCCAGGCGAAGAACGCCACGACCAGGCTCAGCGCCAGCAGGACGGCCAGCCCCGGCAGCGGATCGGGCGGACGCGGGGTACGCCGGGCCCGCCGCCGCGCGGCCTGCTCCCGGGCCGAGCGCTGCCGCTCGTGCGGTGGCTCCTCCCGGATCGGCGTGCCGTCCCAGTGCACCAGCTCGATCGGCGGCCAGTACGCGCCGTCGTCCCCGTCGGAGCCGTCCCCGCCGCCCGGCGTACGCCTGCCGCCGTCCCCGTCCGGCCCGGGGTGAGCGCGCTCCCCGTCGGGCGTACGCCCGCCGTCGTCCCGCTCCGGCCTGCCGTCTGCGGGGGGACGCCCCCGGCGGGGCCAGCGGTTCGGCTGCCGGACGGGGACCCGTCGCGGCAGGGCGTCGACCGGCGCCCCGGTCGTGGGCTCCAGCTCGACGGCGGGCGCCGGGTGCGGCGGGACCGCCACCGGTCCGGCGGCCTCGGCGGGCGGCTCCGACGGCGGTTCCGGCGGTGCGGCGGCCGGGACCACCCGGGGGTGCGGCGCGAGGGTGCCGCGCGACGCGCCCGCCCCGCCGCCGTCCGCCGGGCCGGAGGGGCGGTCGTCATGATCGCGGGCCGCTCGTCTGCCAGTCACGGCGTTCATTGCACCCCGCCATCCGAGCGCGGGCCGGCAGCTCAGGCCGCGTGTCGGCGACAAATCGGGCAGATCGCGGACCCGATCCGGCGGCGCCGTCGAGCCGTGGGCCCTATTGGTTCGCGGTCACCGCGAGCGGGTCACTAGGCTTGCTGGTCATGAGTCACGTTCTCGCGGCGGTCGCCTGGCCGTACGCCAACGGCCCGCGCCACATCGGCCACGTCTCCGGTTTCGGCGTTCCCTCCGACGTCTTCAGCCGGTACATGCGGATGGCCGGGCACGACGTGCTCATGGTGTCGGGCACCGACGAGCACGGCACCCCCATCCAGGTGCAGGCGGACGCCGACGGGGTCACCCCGCGCGAGCTGGCCGACCGCTACAACCGGGTGATCGTGGAGGACCTGCACGGCCTCGGGCTCTCCTACGACCTGTTCACCCGCACCACCACCCGCAACCACTACGCGGTGGTGCAGGAGCTGTTCGAGGGGATGCACCGCAACGGCTACATCGTCCCGAAGACCACCATGGGGGCCATCTCCCCGTCCACCGGCCGGACGCTGCCCGACCGCTACATCGAGGGCACCTGCCCGATCTGCGGCTACGACAGCGCCCGGGGCGACCAGTGCGACAACTGCGGCAACCAGCTCGACCCGATCGACCTGGTCGACCCGAAGTCGCGGATCAACGGGGAGACCCCGAAGTTCGTCGAGACCGAGCACTTCTTCCTCGACCTGCCGGCCCTGGCCGACGTGCTGCGGCAGTGGCTCGACACCCGCGAGGGCTGGCGGCCCAACGTGCTGCGCTTCTCGCGGAACCTGCTCGACGACCTCCAGCCCCGGGCCATCACCCGCGACCTGGAGTGGGGCGTGCCGATCCCGCTCGACGACTGGCGGGACCGCCCCGACAAGCGCATCTACGTCTGGTTCGACGCGGTCATCGGCTACCTCTCCGCCTCGATCGAGTGGGCCCGCCGCTCCGGCGACCCCGAGGCGTGGCGCAGGTGGTGGTCCGCCGACGGGGTCGGCAAGGACGCCCGCGGCTACTACTTCATGGGCAAGGACAACATCGTCTTCCACTCGGTGATCTGGCCGGCGCTGCTCTCCGGCTACTCCGGCGAGGGCAGCCGGGACGGCGAGGCGGGCCGGCTGGGGCGGCTCAACCTGCCCACCGAGGTGGTCTCCAGCGAATACCTGACCATGGAGGGGAAGAAGTTCTCCTCGTCCCGCCGAGTCGTCATCTACGTCCGGGACTTCCTGGAGCGCTACGACGCCGACGCGCTGCGCTACTTCATCGCGGCCGCCGGACCGGAGAGCAACGACACCGACTTCACCTGGGCCGAGTTCCTGCGCCGCAACAACGACGAGCTGGTCGCCGGCTGGGGCAACCTGGTCAACCGCTCCGTCTCCATGGCGGCGAAGAACTTCGGCGCGATCCCGCCCGTCGACCCGGCCGGCCTCACCGAGGCCGACGAGGCGCTGCTCGCCGTCGCCCGGGCCGGCTTCGCCACCGTCGGCGACCTCATCGCCCGGCACCGGCAGAAGCAGGCCATCGGCGAGGCGATGCGGGTGGTCGCCGAGGCCAACCGGTACCTCTCGGAGCAGGCGCCGTGGAAGCTCAAGGGCGAGGACGACAAGCCTCGGATGGGCACCATCCTGCACGTCGCCCTCCAGGTGGTCAGCGACGCCAACACGCTGCTCACCCCGTTCCTGCCGCACTCCGCGCAGAAGGTGCACGAGCTGCTCGGCGGCACCGGCGTGCACGCGCCGATGCCGGTCATCGAGGAGGTCGAGGACCTCGACGGCGGGCCCGCGTACCCGGTGCTGACCGGCGACTACACCGTCGGCGCGCGCTGGGAGTCAGTGCCGCTGGAGGCCGGGCGGCCGCTGGCCGCGCCGAAGCCGGTCTTCCGCAACCTCGACCCGTCGATCGTCGACGAGGAACTCGCCCGCCTGGCCGACTGAGTGCCGGCGCGGCCCCGGGGGAGACCCGGGGCCGCGCCGGCGCCGGTCACGCCTACGTCTGGTTCGGGCACCAGACGGCGGATCCACCGTCGTTCAGCAGGTCGTCGCGGATCCAGCCGCTGGCCCTGGTCTGCACGTTGACGACGTAGGTCCACGTGTCGGTCCCGTTGATGTCCACGGCGTAGCAGTGGTAGTCGAGCGACTGGGTCGGGTACGAGATGCCGGACCCCGCGCAGCGGGTGCTCGACCCGACGCGCATGTTGGCGGCGGAGGTGGTGTGGTGACCACCGGTGGTGTCGAGGTCCGGCGGAGCGCTGCGCCCGCAGCTCCAGTGCGCCGAGGCCTGCGTCGGGGCGACGACCGCGCCGGCGAACGCGCCGGTCGCGACGAACGCGATCGCTGCCGCGAAGGTGAGGGGTCGGAAAGCCTTTTTGGTCACGCTCTCTCCTTTTGGGATGAACAGTGAGGCTTGGGTACCCGACCCCCATCCGACCCGACATTCATGCTCATCACTGTCGGTAACGAGACAGTGTGACTCTAGTGACATGAGACGATCGCTCTCCGTGACGGGCCGATGTGGCGGCCGCCCGAGCCGCCGCGGCCGTCTGCGTCGCGACGGGCGCGACCCCCGAGGGGGCCGCGCCCGTCACCGTCGCGCTCGTCAGGCCCGGGCCATCGCCGGTGCCCCGATGAAGTCCATGATGCTGCGGTTCACCTCGGCCGCGTTCGTCCACGGTGTGCCGTGCGGCGCGCCCTTCAGGGTGACCAGCTGGCTGCCGGGCAGCATCGGCTGCAACCGCTGACCCGTCTTCGGGTACGGCAGCACCGCGTCGGAGTCGCCCTGCACGATCAGCACCGGCACGTCGATGCGGGACACGTCGCCCCGGAAGTCGGTCTGCCAGGCGTCCACGCTGTCGTGGGTGGCCTTCGCCGAGGCCCGGGCGCCGATCTCCCAGTGCGCCCGGAACGCCTCCTCGCTGACCAGCCTGCCCTTGTTCTCCTGGTAGTTGAAGAACGCCTCGCAGAAGGTGGTGAGGTAGGCGAACCGGTCGTCGACGATGGCCTGCTGGAAGCCCTGGAAGAGGCTCTTGTCGACGCCCTCCGGGTTGTCCGAGGTCTTCAGCAGGAACGGCGCGAGCGGGGCCAGCAGCACCGCCCGGTCGACCCGCTGCGAGCCGTACACGCCCAGGTAGCGGGTCACCTCGCCGGTGCCCATCGAGTGGCCGACCAGGATCGCGTTCCGCAGGTCCAGCTCGGTCATCAGCACGTCGAGGTCCGCGGCGAACGTGTCGTAGTCGTACCCGGTCGCCGGCTGGGCGGAGTTGCCGAAACCCCGCCGGTCGTACGTGATCGTCCGGTATCCGGCGGCCAGCAGGGATCCGACCTGCTTCTCCCAGGTCGCCCCGTTGAACGGGAAGCCGTGGATCAGCACGATCGGCTGACCGGAGCCGTGGTCCTCGTAGTACAGGTCGATGGGGGCGGAGTTCTCCGTCCCCACGGTGATGAAAGGCATGCGCGTCTCCTCGTCACGTGGCGGTCGGACGCCGGCGGGTTCCCGCCCTGCCCGCTGTTATGCCGCCGCACGCGCCCGCTCAGAGCGCGTACGGCAGGTCCACCACCCGGTCGTCGGTGACCTCGGCCGCGGGCGCCCACGTCTCGTAGACGCCCCGCTCCTGGCACTGCGCCCCGGTCGCGGCCACCGCGTCCGGACCGGGCCGCCGCAGGCGCAGGCGCAGCCAGCCGGACTCCTCCCGCAGCACCAGGCAGGACACGCCCCGCCAGTCGGCCAGGCGCAACCGGCGGGCCGCCGACTCCACCGGGTACCGGGCGGCCCGGGTCATCGCCAACACCCGGAACCCGCCGGGCAGGTCGGCCACCGCCTCGTACTCGCCGCCGGCGTAGGCGCCGACCAGGTGGGTGGAGCGGGGCGCCTCGCCGGTCGGCACGTACTCCTGGTCGGGGGAGAGCCCCGGCACCGCCGCCAGCAGGTGCCGCCACCGCGGACCGACCATCCGCAGCCAGCCGCGCTGCTCGGCCTGGTAGCTGTAGAGCACCACCTCCACGCCGTCGGCCGGGTAGGCGAGCAGGGTCGCGTTCGCCGGCATCGGCAGGTCCGCGAAGTCCCGGGTCACGAACTCCGGGACGAGCTGGGCGCTGCTGGGCACGAACCCGGTGCCGAGCACCGCCCCGCCCAGCCGGTCCCGGGGCGCGAGCGCGGTCAGCCCCCGGTGCGCCTCGCCGACCGGCACGTCGTAGTCGGCCGGGTCGGCCGCCCGCCAGCGCAGCGCGTACGTCACGTCGGCGCCGCCGGGACCGGCCGTGCCGTCGGTGCGCAGCACGGCCGTCGCCGCCGGCGTACGCAGGTGCGCCACGTCGTGCTCCCGGTGGCAGAAGCCGTGCGGCAGCCACCCGCGCACGTACCCGGCGAGCTGCCGCGCGGAGAGCACCTTGACCATCCGGGTGCCCCGCCGCAGCACCGCCGAGGCGCGCACCGCCGCCAGCGTCGGGTCACCGGCCGCCGCCGGCTGCTGGCTGAGCTGCTGCACGTACGCCCAACCCCGCTCCCGGTGCAGCGGCACCAGCAGCGGGGACTCCGTTTCGTCGCCCGGCAGCGCGGCGGGACGCACGACGGTGACCTCGGTGGCGTGCACGAGCCTGCGCCACGGCAGCGCGACCCCGGGCCGGGGCACCCGGTCGAAGCCGGGCGCCTCCTCGGCGCTGAGCAGTTCGTACGCCGCGCCCCGGGCGATCTCCTGCGCCGGGTAGACCACACCCCCGTACGTCACGCGCGGGCCGTCTGCGCTGCTTTGAGGAATGACGGTCACCCCGACGACGCTAGGCGCGAGATGTGCCGCCGCGGTGAACGGCCGGTGGCCTCCCCGGAACACGGGCCACCGTCGGTGTGTGATGCTGGCCGCGATGAGCGAGCCCACCGAAACCCGCAAGCAGCGCGCCGCCCGCCGCGCCGGCGAGTTCCCGCCCGCGCCCGAGCCGCTGCCCCGTCCCGTGCTGGACAGCCACACCCACCTCGACATCACCGTCAGCGAGGCCGGCGTACCCCCGCGGCCGCCTGCGGACGGTGGGCCGGGCGACGGGCCAGCCGGGGACCCGGTGGCCGTGGCCGTGGCCGTCGCCGCCTCGGTGGGCGTGGACCGGCTGGTGCAGGTCGGGGTGGACGTCGCCTCCTCCCGCTGGGGCGCGGACGTCGCCGACACCCACCCGGCCGTGCTGGCCACCGTGGCGCTGCACCCGAACGAGGCCCCCCGCCTGCCCGACCTGGACGAGGCGCTGCGCGAGATCGAGGCGCTCGCCGCCCGGGACCGGGTGCGCGGGATCGGCGAGACCGGGATGGACTTCTTCCGCACCGGGGAGGAGGGGCGCGCCGTGCAGGAGGAGAGCTTCCGCGCGCACATCGCCATCGCCAAGCGGTACGGCAAGGCGCTGGTCGTGCACGACCGCGACGCGCACGCCGACGTGCTGCGGATCCTCGACGACGAGGGCGCGCCGGAGACGGTGGTGCTGCACTGCTTCTCCGGCGACGCGGACTTCGCCCGCGAGTGCGTCCGCCGGGGCTACCTGCTCAGCTTCGCCGGCACCGTCACCTTCGGCAGCGCGACCGCCCTGCGGGAGGCCGCCGCGCTCACGCCGGTCGGGCAGATCCTGGTGGAGACCGACGCGCCCTACCTGACGCCGATGCCGCACCGGGGCCGGCCGAACGCCTCGTACCTGATCCCGCTGACCGTACGGTCGCTGGCCGGGACGACCGGCACGGACCTGGACGAGCTCTGCGCCGCCATTTCCGCCACCGGCGAGCGCGTCTTCGGCCCGTGGTGACCGGGAGGGGCCCTGGCACGCGCGCCCCCGCGGCGGCCCGCATAGGCTACGGGGCGTGACCGGTCTCCTCGGCCCGGCGGAGATCCGGGAACTGGCCGCCCGGCTGGGCGTCACCCCCACCAAGAGGCTCGGCCAGAACTTCGTGCACGACCCGAACACCGTCCGGCGCATCGTCACCGCGGCCGGCCTCACCCCGGACGACGTGGCGCTGGAGGTGGGCCCCGGGCTCGGCTCCCTCACCCTCGCCCTGCTCCCGGCCGCCGCGCACGTGCACGCCGTGGAGCTGGACCCGACGCTGGCCGGGGCGCTGCCGGAGACCGCCGCCCGCCACGCCGGCGCCGACGCCGCGCGGCTGAGCGTGCACCACGCCGACGCGCTGCGCGTCCGGGCCGCCGAGCTGGCGGACCCCGCTCCGACCGCGCTGGTGGCGAACCTGCCCTACAACGTGGCCGTGCCGGTGGTCCTGCACCTGCTCGCCGAGCTGCCCAGCCTGCGGCACGGGCTGGTGATGGTGCAGAAGGAGGTCGCCGACCGGCTCGTCGCGGGCCCCGGCTCCAAGGTGTACGGCGTGCCCTCGGTGAAACTCGCCTGGTACGCCTCGTCCCGGGCCGCCGGGAAGGTCCCACCGAGCGTCTTCTGGCCGGTGCCGAACGTCGACTCCGGGCTGGTCGCCTTCGCCCGCCGCCAGCCACCCCGCGCCGACGTACCCCGGGAACGGGTCTTCGCCGTGGTGGACGCGGCCTTCGCGCAGCGCCGCAAGACCCTGCGCGCCGCGCTGGCCGGCTGGGCCGGTGGCGCGGACCGGGCGGCCGCCGCGCTCACCGCCGCCGGCGTCGACCCCGGCGCGCGGGGGGAGTCGCTCACCGTCGCGCAGTTCGCCGCCATCGCCGCGTCGGCCCCGGCCGCCCCACCCGCCGCCCAGTAGGCTGACGCCCGTGACCGAGGCGTGGGGACCGGACGACGAGGACGAGCAGCGGCGGCGCGGCGCCAGCGGACCGGTGCGGGTCCGGGTGCCCGCCAAGGTCAACCTGCATCTCGGGGTGGGGCCGCTGCGCCGCGACGGCTACCACGAGCTGAACACCGTCTACCACGCCATCTCCATCTACGACGAGCTGACCGCCCGTCGGGGCGACACGCTCACCCTCACCATGGAGGGCGAGGGCACCGGCGAGCTGGCGCTGGACGACACCAACCTGGCCATCCGGGCGGCCCACGCCCTCGCCGGCTACGCCGGGGTGCCACCGCACGCCCGGCTGCACCTGCGCAAGCAGATCCCGCTGGCCGGTGGGCTGGCCGGGGGCAGCGCCGACGCGGCCGCGGCGCTGGTCGCCTGCGACACGCTCTGGGGGACCGGGCTGTCCCGCGACGAGCTGGCCCGCATCGCCGCCGACCTCGGCTCCGACGTGCCGTTCCTGATCCAGGGTGGCACCGCGCTCGGCACCGGCCGGGGCGAGTCAGTGAGCCCCGTCCTGGCCCGCCCCACCACCTGGCACTGGGTGGTGGCCGTCGCCGACGGCGGCCTCTCCACCCCGGCCGCCTACCGGGAACTGGACCGCCTCCGCGACGCCGGCACCGCCGGTGAGCCGCTGGGCAGCACCGACGCGCTCTTCGCCGCGCTGCGCCAGCGCGACCCGCGGGTGCTCGCGGCCACCCTCGGCAACGACCTCCAGGCCGCCGCCCTGGCCATGCGCCCGTCGCTGGCGGAGACGCTGAAGGCCGGCGAGGCGGCCGGCGCGCTGGCCGGCATCGTCTCCGGTTCGGGGCCGACCTGCGTCTTCCTCGCGGCGGACGCCGCCGACGCCGAGCGCATCGCCGCGGAGCTGACGTCCGCCGACGTGTGCCGCGAGGCACGCACCGCCCACGGCCCGGTCCCCGGCGCCCGGGTCGCCTGACCAGCCACCCTTCCCCGATCCCGCGCTCCCGGCCGGCGGGTACCACCCTTCCCGGGGCGCCGGGCGGAAGATCGCGGGAGCCCGCGCCCGGCGGTCGGCGGGCCGGTCCGCGTACGCTGGGTGGCTCAGGCGTCCCAGGTGCCGACCGGCACCGGGACGCCTTGATCATGGGAGGTGAGGTCGTGGCCAACATCGTCAACCTGGACCGGGTGTCCAAGGGCTACGGCGCCGCCGGGCCGCTGCTCACCGACGTCTCGCTCGGTCTGGACGACGCCGACCGGATCGGCGTGGTCGGCCTCAACGGCGCCGGCAAGTCCACCCTGCTGCGGCTGCTCACCAAGATCGAGGAACCGGACGACGGGCGGGTCACCCACCGCCGCGACCTGCGGGTCGCCTGGCTGCCGCAGACCCTCCAGCTCGCCCCGGAGGCCACCGTCCGGGACGTGGTGCTCGGCACCGCCTGGCTCGGCGAGAGCATGGGCGCCGAGCACGAGTGGGCCGGCGACGCCGGGGTGCGGGCCATCCTCGACGGCCTCGGCATGCCCCACCTCGGCCTCGACCAGCCCGTCGGCCCGATGTCCGGCGGCGAGCGGCGGCGGGTCGCGCTGGCCGCGCTGCTGGTCCGCGAGTCGGACCTGCTCATCCTCGACGAGCCCACCAACCACCTCGACGTCGGCGGTGTCGACTGGCTGGCGAAGTACCTCGTCGGCCGCAAGGGCGCGCTGGTCGTGGTCACCCACGACCGGTGGTTCCTCGACGCCGTCTGCACCGACACCTGGGAGGTCGCCGACCAGACCGTCCGGGCCTACGAGGGCGGCTTCGCCGCCTGGACCCTCGCCCGGGTCGAGCGGGAGCGGGTCGCCGCCGCCACCGAGGCCCGCCGGCAGAACCTGCTCCGCAAGGAGATCGCCTGGCTTCGGCGCGGCCCGCCCGCGCGTACCTCGAAGCCGCGCTTCCGCATCGACGCCGCCAACGCGCTCATCGCCGACGTGCCGCCCGCGCGCGACACCATGTCGCTGCAACGGCTCGCCACCGCCCGGCTCGGCAAGCAGGTGTACGACCTGACCGACGTCACCCTGCACGCCGGGCCGAAGGAGATCCTGCGCGACGTCACCTGGCAGGTCGGCCCCGGCGACCGGATCGCCGTGCTCGGCCGCAACGGGGCGGGCAAGACCACCCTGCTGCGGATGCTGGCCGGCATCACCCGCCCCGACGGCGGGCGCTTCGCCACCGGCTCGACCGTCCGGCCGGCCTTCCTCTCCCAGGAGCTGGCCGAGCTGCCGGGCCACCTGCGCGTGCTCGAAGCGGTGGAGGAGGTCGCCCGGCGGGTGCAGCTCGGCGACCGGGAGGTCTCCGCCGCCCAGCTCGCCGAGGTCTTCGGCTTCGACGACCGGCGGCTCTGGACGCCGGTCAGCGACCTCTCGGGTGGGGAGCGTCGACGGTTGCAGATGCTCCGGCTGCTCGCCGGCGAGCCGAACGTGCTGCTGTTCGACGAGCCCACCAACGACCTGGACACCGACACCCTCGCCGCGCTGGAGGACCTGCTCGACTCCTGGCCCGGCACCGTCATCGTGGCCAGCCACGACCGGTACCTCATCGAGCGGGTCACCGACGTGGCGTACGGGATGTTCGGCGACGGCCGGCTGGTGCACCTGCCCGGCGGCGTCGACGAGTACCTCGCCCGCGCCGCCGGCCGACCCGGCCCGACGATGCCGGAGACGACGCCCGGGGCGGCCTCCGACGCTCCCGCCGCGACCGGCATGTCCGCCGCCGAGGCGCGCCAGGCCCGCAAGGAACTGGCCCGGCTGGAACGGCAGGTCGCCAAGCTGGAGCAGAAGGAGGCGACGCTGCTCGACCAGCTCGCCGCGCACGCCACCGACTACGCCAAGGTCGCCGAACTCGACGCCCAGCTCAAGGAGCTGCGGGCCGAGCGGGAGCGTACCGAGGAGTCCTGGCTGGCCCTGGCGGACGAGATCCCGGCCAACTGAGCCGCCACGAGGTCACGGCGCCGCCACGGGAGGCCCCCGTGTGCGGCGTCACACCCCGGCGTGCGGGACAATCGTCCGCGACCCCTCACCCGAACGGCGTTGGAGACTCAGACATGGCCCACACCCCCGTCAACCACCCCGCGCGGCCGGTCTACCGGGCGATCGGCGGGCTGACCGGTCTGTACCTGGTGGCCTTCGGCGTGCTCGGCATCATCGCGAGTGCCGGCAACGAGGTCCTCGCCCAGGATGACACCCAGGTCCTCGGCCAGGGCACGAACCTCGGCTTCTCGCTGCTCAGCGCCCTGCTGGGGGCCGCGGTGCTGGCCGGCACCGCGATCGGCAGGAACATCGACGTCATGGTCAACCAGTGGCTGGCGTACGCCATGATGGTGCTCAGCCTCGCCGGTCTCGCCTTCATCCAGACCGAGGCCAACATCTTCAACTTCAGCATCTTCACCGTCATCGTGCTGATGGTGCTCAGCCTGGTGCTGCTGATGGTCGGCATGTACGGCAAGGTCGGCACGGACGAGGAGCAGGAGGCCTGGCAGAAGGCCCGCCTCGTGCTCTGAGTGGTGTGGCGGCTTTACGCCGGAGCCCGACCCGCTTCGGGCGGTCAGGCTTGATCCCTGCGCGGGGCGGGCTCCGGCGAAAACCGACGTGGTCCCGCTCCGTCCGGCCGTTGCGGCCCGGTGGGGTGGGATCTTTTCATTCCGCCTGTTGTCGGGCGGTTCGGCGGACGGCCGACCTCCTCCGGGGGACAATCAGGGCGAATGTCCTGATTGGTGGAGGGGTCATGCCGCACTTTCCCGTGAACCATCCGGCGCGTCCGGTCTACCGGGTCCTCGCCGGCCTGGTGGGGCTCTACATCCTGGTCTTCGGGGTCTGGGGCGTGGCCCTGACGTGGGGCGACCCGCTCTTCCACCGGGGCGACAACTGGGCCCTCGGGCTCCGTACCAACCTGGCCTTCTCGCTGGCCTCCGTCGCCTTCGGGATCGTGCTCATCATCGGGGCGTCGCGGCGCGGCAACCTCGGTCACTACATGAACCTGACCGCCGGGATCGTCTTCCTGGTCACCAGCGTCCTCATGATGGCCGTGCTCCAGACCGAGGCCAACTTCCTCAACTTCTCGATGTCCACGGTCATCGTCTCGATGCTCTTCGGCCTGCTCCTGCTCGGCACCGGCCTGTACGACAAGGTCGGCACCGACGAACACGCCGAGGAGGAGCGCCGGCGCCGGCACCACCCGGTCTCCGAGGCCCACAGCCGCTGACCGGCGCTCTGGCGGGCCGAGGGGTACGGCTCAGCGCCCCCGGACCGTGATCAGGCTCGGCTTCGCCTCCAGGTGCGACAGCCCGCTCCAGGCCAGGTTGACCAGGTGCGCCGCCACCGTCTCCTTGCGCGGCTTGCGCACCTCCAGCCACCAGCGGCCGGTCAGCGCCACCATCCCCACCAGCGCCTGCGAATAGAGCTCGGCCAGCTTCGGGTCGTAGCCCCGGCTGGAGAACTCGGCGCCCAGGATGTGCTCCACCTGGTGGGCCACGTCGTTCATCACGCTGCTGAAGTTGCCCGCCGCCGACAGCACCGGCGACTCCCGCACCAACACCCGGAAGCCGCTCGTCTCCTCCTCGATGTACGTCAGCAGGGCCAGCGCCGCCTGCTCCAGCAGCTCACGCGGGTGCCCGGCGGTCAGCGCCGTGGTGATCCGGTCCAGCAGGGCGCGGACCTCCCGGTCCACCACCACCGCGTAGAGCCCCTCCTTGCCGCCGAAGTGCTCGTAGACCACCGGCTTGGAGACCTTCGCGCGGGCCGCCACCTCCTCGATGGAGGTGGCGTCGAAGCCGCGCTCGGCGAAGATCTGCCGGGCGATCGAGATCAGCTGCTCGCGACGCTGGGCCGCCGACATGCGTACCCGTGCGGAGGACTTGGGCGCCGCGGCGGGAACCGCCCGCCGCCGGCCGGTCGTGTCGTCGCTACCAGGGCCATCCGCCATGTTCTCGTCACTCCGCCGGCGCTCGGTGACGCCCTGTCGTGGGATGCCGCCGCCGGGCCGGGTCACGTCGTCTCCTGGCCGGTCGTCGGTCGGGTGGCGCCGCCGCCCCCGGCGACCGTACCCGCGTCGGGGCGCGTCCCGGTGCCGCCGGGCCGCCCGGCGCCGCGCCCGCTTCGTTCGGTCACCCGGCCATCCTGCCAGGCGGGCTCCGCGAGCACCGCCCGCGCTACCGTCCGGCGACCGGTCCGACGAGCTTCGCCGCGATGCGCTCGGGCTTCGGCCAGCGCACGTCCCAGGCCGCGCCGACCTTCTCGAACAACCAGATGACCCGGGCCGAGATGTCCACCTGACCGCGCAGGACGCCGTGCCGGGCGCTGGTCGGATCGGCGTGGTGCAGGTTGTGCCAGCTCTCGCCGAGCGACACGATCGCCAGCGGCCAGAAGTTCGACGCCCGGTCGCCCTGGCGCATCGCGAAGGGCCGCTCGCCGTAGACGTGGCAGACGGAGTTGATGGACCAGGTCACGTGGTGCAGGAGCGCGATGCGCACCAGGCCGGCCCAGAAGAGCGCGGACAGTGCCCCCTGCCACGACCAGGTGAGCAGCCCGCCCATCAGCGCGGGACCGAGCACCGAGACCACGACCAGCAGCGGGAACATCCGGTCCACCCGGCGGATGTCCCGGTCGGCGAGCAGGTCCGGGGCGAACCGCCTCCGGTTGGACAGTTCCCGGCCGAAGAGCCAGCCCACGTGCGCGTGGAACAGGCCCTTCGCCAGCCCGCGGACGCTCTCCCCGAAGCGCCACGGCGAGTGGGGGTCGCCCTCCAGGTCGGAGAACGCGTGGTGGCGCCGGTGGTCGGCCACCCACTGGATGATCTCGCCCTGCACCGCCAGCGAGCCGGACACCGCCAGTGCCACCCGCAGCCAGCGCTTCGCCTTGAAGGAGCCGTGCGTGAAGTGCCGGTGGTAGCCGACCGTGATGCCCAGCCCGGAGACGACGTACCAGAACGCGGCGACGGCCACGTCGGTCCCGCTCAGCCAACCGCCCCAGGCGACCGGTACGGCGGCGACGAGGGCCAGGAAGGGGATCACCACGAACGCCCAGAGGGCGATGAGGATGCCTCGTGACTGGATGCCCTGAGTCAGTGGCTTCGGGCCGGCGGCGGGATCGAGGGATGTGGCCGACATGGCACCTCGCAAGGGACGGAATGATCACGAAGTTACGCCTACGTCACCGTAACTTAGGTTCCCGGAACGCGCATGGGACAGCGGCGGGGATGAATGCCTGAAGTGTCGTACACCCGTTCTAGGCTGCTGCTCGTGACCGATTCGATCGCTGACGAGGTGCGACGGCTGCGCACCGTCGAGCAACTCACCGTCGGGGAGATCCGGGCACGCACCGGGCTCGGCCGCAACCGCGTCCACGAGTTGCTCCGGGGCGTCCCGCCGCCCGAGAGGTCCCGCCGACCCAACGCCAAGGACGACCTCAGGGCGGCGGCGGTCGAGCTGCGCGCCGAGGGGCACTCGGTCGACGGCATCGCCCGCCAACTCGGCGTGGCCAAGTCGACCGCCTACCAGTGGGTCAGGCACCTGCCGCTGGCCGAGGGCGGGGCGGGCGCCGAGCGGCGTCGGGCCCATGCGGCGCTGATGGTCGAGGCGCGGTGGGCGGCGCATCGCGAAGCCCGCGAGGCGGCGCGGACGGCGGAGCACGAGCATGCGGCGGGCCTGGTCGGGTCCCTCACCGACCGGGATCTTCTGCTCCTCGGTGCGGCGGTCTACTGGTGTGAGGGGACGAAGTCGAAGCCGTGGCGGCGGGACGACCGCCTCCAGTTCGTCAACAGCGATCCTGGGCTGCTCGCGCTCTTCCTGCGCTTCCTTGAGGTGTGCGGGATCCATCGGGCCGTCCCCAGCTACCGCGTGAGCATCCACGAGACGGCCGACCTCGACGCGGCGGTGACGTGGTGGGTGCGGAGACTCGATCTGCCCGTGGAGCGTTTCCAGCGCGCCAATCTCAAGAAACACCGCCCGGCCACGGTGCGGCGCAACGTCGGAGACGACTATCGTGGCTGCCTGGTGATCACCGTGCCGCGCAGCCGCGAGCTCTACTGGCGGATCGAAGGTATGATCGCCGAGCTGTTCCAGAGCGTCGAACGATGCGAGCCGGAATTGACGGCGAGCGAAGCTTGACACTTTATGGGGTGTGGGGTAATGGCAACCCGCAGGCCTTTGGAGCCTTGAGCTCCTGGTTCGAATCCAGGCACCCCAGCTCACACTGCGTCTCCCGGCATTCGTGTGGCCATGCCGAACGGCGGCTCGCCGTCTGGTTAGCATGGCCGCGAGACTGTTCGCCGTCCCGACGGGAGCCCGTGTCGTGTCCCAGCCCCACCTCCGCACCGTTGTCGTGCTCGCCGCCGGTGAGGGCAAGCGGATGAAGTCGGCGCTGCCCAAGGTGCTGCACCCGCTGCTCGGCCGTACCCTCGTCGGCCACGTGCTCACCGCCGCCGCGCCGCTGGCCGCGGACCGCACGCTGGTCGTCGTCGGGCACGGCGCGGACCAGGTCCGCGCGCACCTCACCGAGATCGCCCCCGACGCCACCCCGGTGCTCCAGGCCGAGCAGCTCGGCACCGGGCACGCCGTCCGGATCGCGCTGGACGCCGCGCCGGAGGCCACCGGCACCGTGGTCGTCATCAACGGCGACGTGCCGCTGTTGCGCCCGGAGACGGTGGCCGCGCTCGTGCAGGCGCACGAGGGCGCGGGCGCGGCGGCGACCGTGCTCGCCGCCGAGGTGCCCGACCCGACCGGCCTGGGCCGGATCGTGCGGGACGCCGACGGGCGGCTGGAGCAGATCGTCGAGGAGCGCGACGCCACCGGCGCCCAGCGGGCGATCCGGGAGATCAACGCCGGCATCTACGCGTTCGACGCCGCCCGGCTGCGCGACGCGCTGGGCAAGCTGTCGACCGACAACGACCAGGGCGAGGAATACCTGACGGACGTCTTCGCCCTGCTCGGCTCGGCCGGCGAGCCGGTGGCGGTGCACGTGGCGGCGGACCACGTGGAGACGCTGGGCTGCAACGACCGGGTCGAGCTGGCCGCGCTGCGTCGGCTGCTGCGCGACCGGGTGAACGAGGCGTGGATGCGTACCGGGGTGAGCCTGCTCGACCCGGACACCACCTGGATCGACGTGACGGTCGCCCTGGACTCCGACGCCGTGATCGACCAGAACACCCAGCTGCGCGGCGGCACGGTCGTCGGCACGGGCGCGGTGGTCGGGCCGGACGTGACGCTGATCGACACCGTCGTGGGCCCGGGCGCCACGGTGCTGCGCAGTCACGCGGTGGGCGCGGAGGTCGGTGCGGGCGCCAGCGTCGGGCCGTACGCGTACCTGCGGCCGGACGCCCGGCTGGCCGAGAAGGCCAAGGTCGGCACGTTCGTCGAGGTGAAGAACTCCGACGTGGGCGCGGGCGCGAAGGTGCCGCACCTGTCGTACGTGGGGGACGCGACGATCGGCGCGAAGGCGAACATCGGCGCGGCGACGATCTTCGTGAACTACGACGGGGTGAGCAAGCACCGCACCACGGTCGGCGAGGCCGCGTTCGTCGGCTGCGACACCAGCCTCATCGCCCCCGTCGAGGTGGGCGCCGGGGCGTACGTGGCGGCGGGCAGCGCGATCACGCAGGACGTGCCGCCGGGAGCGCTCGGGGTGACCCGCGCCCCGCAGCGGAGCATCGAGGGCTGGGTGGCCCGCAAGCGGGCCGGCACGGCCTCCGCCGAGGCGGCGGCGCGGGCCCAGGCGGCCGATGAGCGTGCGTCGGCGCCGGGTTCCGGGGCAAGGGAAGGTGAGGCAATCCACGGGGATGCCGAGCCGGTCAGGTCGGCCTCGGGCGCGGGGGATACTGCAACCGAATAGTCCCCGGCCCACCACCACCGCCGGGTACCACCGACCAACGGGAGCAGACGGGCCCATGGGCAGCATCGTCGCCGAAAACCGCAAGAGCCTGATGCTTTTTTCCGGACGTGGCTTTCCGGAGTTGGCCAAGGAGATCGGTGAGGTGCTCGGCGTCGCGCCGACGCCGGCCGACGCGTACGAGTTCGCCAACGGGGAGATCTTCGTACGGTTCAAGGACTCGGTGCGCGGCTCGGACGCCTTCGTGGTCCAGTCCGTCACGCACGGGGTCAACACGTGGGTCATGGAGACCCTCATCATGATCGACGCGCTGAAGCGCGGTTCGGCCAAGCGGATCACCGTGGTGCTGCCGTTCTACCCGTACGCCCGACAGGACAAGAAGCACCGCGGCCGGGAGCCGATCTCGGCCCGGCTGGTGGCGGACCTGCTGAAGACGGCCGGGGCGAACCGGATCCTCACCGTCGACCTGCACACGGCGCAGATCCAGGGCTTCTTCGACGGCCCCGTCGACCACCTCTTCGCGATGGACATCCTCGCCGAGTACGTCCAGCACAAGTACGACGGCCGTCCGATGACGGTCGTCGCGCCGGACTCGGGCCGGGTGCGGGTGGCCGAGCGGTGGACGGACCGGCTGGGCGGCTGCCCGCTGGCCTTCATCCACAAGACCCGGGACCCGCTCAAGCCGAACCAGGTGGTGGCGAACCGGGTGGTCGGTGAGGTCGAGGGGCGGGTCTGCCTGATCGTCGACGACATGATCGACACGGGCGGGACGATCTGCAAGGCGGCGGACATCCTCCGGGAGTCCGGCGCGGCCGACGTGATCGTCGCCTCGACCCACGCGCTGCTCTCCGACCCGGCGACCGAGCGGCTGAAGAACAGCCCGATCAGCGAGGTCGTGGTGACCAACACCCTGCCGCTGCCGCCGGAGAAGCAGCTCGACAAGATCACCGTGCTGTCGATCGCGCCGCTGCTGGCGCGGGCGATCCGCGAGGTCTTCGACGACGGTTCGGTGACCACCCTCTTCGGTGGCCTGAGCTGACCGTCTGACGCCGGGCCGGACGGGCGCCGACGCCCCCGGCCCGGGCGTCGGCCGTCCCGGCGGCGAGCTGGTCCGTATCGCCCCGCGGACCAGCGGGAACGGTGATAAGGGGACTGCCGGAGCGCGCGGAATCAGCTCGGGTAGACTGGTGCGGTTGCCACGGCGAGGGTGCCCGGCGGGCCGCTGACAAAGCGCCGCACGGAGGCACCGTCATCGACGCGGTGCTCCGGGCAGTCGTTCTCGACGCATGAGCCCCAGCGAGCCCCTCGCCCCAGCACCGCCAGTCGACAAGCCGCCGCAGCGAAAGCATCAGGAGTTTCCCCGTGTCCGAGGTAAAGATCAGCGCCGAGCCCCGTACCGAGTTCGGCAAGGGTGGTGCCCGTCGTACCCGCCGGGCCGGCAAGGTGCCCGCCGTGCTTTACGGCCACGGCGAGAAGCCCAAGCACATCGCCCTGCCGTCCCGCGAGTTCGCCGCCGCGATCCGCAAGGGCGGTGCCAACCAGCTCTTCGCGATCGAGGTCAGCGACGGCACCCAGGTGCTGGCGCTGCCGAAGGCGATCCAGCGTGACCCGATCAAGGACACCTTCGAGCACGTGGACCTGCTGCTGGTCCGCCGGGGCGAGAAGGTCACCGTCGAGGTCCCGGTCCAGCTGACCGGCGAGGCCGCGCGGGACACCCTGATCGTGCACGACCACGACACGCTGACGGTCACCGCCGACGCCACCAAGGTGCCGGACCACCTCGAGGCCTCGATCGAGGGCATGCAGGCCGGCACGCAGGTCACCGCCGGTGACGTGGAGCTGCCGGCCGGCGTCGAGCTGGCCGCCGACTCGGAGCAGACCGTCGCCTCGGTGACCGCCGCGCCGACCGCCGAGCAGCTCGAGGCGACCCTCCCCGAGGTCGAGGAGGCCACCGAGGAGGCCGAGGCGGGTGTCGGCGAGGAGACCGCCGAGGCTCCGGCTGCCGAGGGCGACGAGAACGCCGAGGCGAAGACCGAGGCCTGATCGGTCCGCATCGTTTGCGACAGGCGTCCCCGCGCGGTCGGGGGCGCCTGTCGGCGTACCGGTGGCCGGGCGGCTGGGTGACGGCGAGCAGCGGGAGGGGCGGGGCGTGACGGACGAGGCGGGACCGTGGCTGGTGGTGGGCCTGGGCAACCCGGGTCGGGAGTACGCCGGCAACCGGCACAACGTCGGCTTCATGGTGGTCGACCTGCTGGCGGGCCGGCTCGGCGCGAAGTTCGGTCGGCACAAGCGGGCGGTGGCGGAGGTCGCCGAGGGGCGGCTCGGCTTCGGCGGGCCGAAGCTGGTGCTGGTCAAGCCGCTGACCTACATGAACCTCTCCGGCGGGCCGGTGACGGGCCTGGCGCAGTTCCACAAGGTGCCGCCGGGCCGGGTGGTCGCGGTGCACGACGAGCTGGACATCGGCTACGGCCAGTTGCGGGTGAAGTGCGGCGGCGGTGAGGGCGGGCACAACGGCCTGCGGTCGATGTCGAAGTCGCTGGGCACGAAGGAGTACGTCCGGGTGCGCTTCGGCATCGGCCGGCCGCCGGGGCGGCAGGACCCGGCGGACTACGTACTGTCGGATTTCAGCGCGACCGAGCGCAAGGAGCTGGAGTTCCTGGTGGACCGGGCCGCGGATGTGGTGGAGTCGGTGGTCGTCAGGGGCGTGGAGCCGACGCAGAACCTCTACCACGGGGTGTGAGCGCGGGAGCGGGCGCCGGGGGCCGGTAGTCTTCGCCTTTCGGCGCGACGCGGTCGTCGGCGACGGTGCGCCGGGCGCGGAGCGCGGCGAGGCGACGGGAGCGGGAGTCATGGGCAGTCCTCCGATGATCGACGGGGCTTTCGCGCGGTGGCTCGCGGCCCGCGCCGGTCAGGCGCTGCTCGGCCTGCGCGCCGAGATGGGCTTCGCCGACGCGGGGGCGTTGCGGTCGGCGGGCGACAAGGTCTCGCACGACCTGATCCGCACCGAGCTGGCGAAGTGGCGACCGGGTGACGCGGTCCTCTCCGAGGAGGACGAGGGCTCGCGGCTGGCGTGGGCGGCGGAGGTGAACGCCGAGGCGGTGTCCCGGCTGGCCGCCGACCGGGTGTGGATCATCGACCCGCTGGACGGCACCCGGGAGTTCTCCGAGGAGGGCCGCTCGGACTGGGCGGTGCATGTGGCGCTCTGGGCGCGTACCGCGCCGACGCCGCACGGGCTGGTCGCGGGCGCGGTCGGGCTGCCGGCGCAGCAGCGGGTGCTGGGCACGGACTATCCCCCGGCGTACCCGCCGACGAGGATGGAGGCGGCGGCGCCCGGCGGGCGGACGATCCGCCTGGCGGCGAGCCGGAGCCGGCCGCCGGTGTTCCTGACCGACCTGGCGGAGGACGTCGGGGCGCACCTGGTGCCGATGGGCTCGGCCGGGGCGAAGATCGCCGCGGTGGTCACCGGCGAGGTGGACGCCTACATCCACGCGGGCGGCCAGTACGAGTGGGACTCGGCCGCGCCGGTCGCTGTGGCGACGGCCACCGGGCTGCACGCTTCCCGGATCGACGGTTCTGCGCTGAGATACAACGAGGCGGACCCGAGGCTGCCCGACCTGCTGGTCTGCCGCGAGGATCTCGCCAGTCGGTTGCTTGCAGCGTTGCAGCGTCATTCCGGGTAGCCTGAGCGGCACTTCTTGGCATGCCCGACCGGAAAGGTCTGGAATACGATGAGCGGATTCGAGCTAAGCGAGCCCGTGTCATGACCGCCCCCGCCGCCTACCAGGTGTCGCACCTCGACGCGCTGGAGGCCGAGAGCATCTTCGTGATGCGCGAGGTGGTCGCCGAGATGGAGCGGCCGGTGCTGCTCTTCTCGGGCGGCAAGGACTCGATCGTGATGCTCCGGCTGGCCCAGAAGGCGTTCGCCCCGGCCAACATCCCGTTCCCGGTCATGCACGTCGACACCGGGCACAACTTCCCCGAGGTCCTGGAATACCGGGACCAGCGGGTCGCCGAGCTGGGGCTGCACCTGGTGGTGGCGAGCGTGCCGGAGGCGCTGGCCAGCGGGCTGGTGCGCGAGTCGGCCGACGGGATGCGCAACCGGATCCAGACGCCGGTGCTGCTGGAGGCGGTGGAGAAGCACCGCTTCGACGCGCTCTTCGGCGGCGCCCGCCGCGACGAGGAGAAGGCCCGCGCCAAGGAGCGGATGTTCAGCTTCCGTGACGAGTTCGGCCAGTGGGACCCGAAGAACCAGCGCCCGGAGCTGTGGGCGCTCTACAACGGCCGCCACCACCCCGGCGAGTCGATCCGGGTCTTCCCGCTGTCCAACTGGACCGAGCTGGACGTCTGGCACTACATCGCCCGCGAGCGCATCGCCCTGCCGTCGATCTACTACGCGCACGAGCGTGAGGTCGTCGAGCGCGACGGGATGCTCTACGCGGTCAACGAGTTCTTCCGTCCCCGCTCGGGGGAGGACCGGTTCAAGGCGCGGGTGCGCTACCGGACGGTGGGCGACGCGTCCTGCACGGCGGCGGTCCGCTCCGACGCCGACACGGTCGAGAAGGTCATCGAGGAGGTCGCGGCCACCCGGATCACCGAGCGCGGCGCGACCCGCGGCGACGACCGGGTCAGCGAGGCCGCGATGGAGGACCGCAAGCGGGAGGGCTACTTCTGATGACCACCGAGACCGTCGCCCCGGACGACGCGAACACGACGGACGGCCGGGCCACCTCCGGTGCCGGGCCGGAGGCCCGCCCCATGGACCTGCTGCGTTTCGCCACCGCCGGCAGCGTCGACGACGGCAAGTCGACCCTGATCGGCCGGCTGCTCTACGACACGAAGTCGCTCTTCACCGACCAGCTCGCCGCCGTGGAGGCGGTCAGCGCCGCCCGGGGCGACGAGTACACGAACCTGGCGCTGCTCACCGACGGTCTGCGGGCCGAGCGCGAGCAGGGCATCACGATCGACGTGGCGTACCGCTACTTCGCCACCCCCCGGCGGAAGTTCATCATCGCCGATACCCCGGGGCACATCCAGTACACCCGCAACATGGTCACCGGGGCCTCGACGGCCGACCTGGCGCTGATCCTGGTGGACGCCCGCAAGGGTCTGGTCGAGCAGTCCCGCCGGCACGCCTTCCTCTGCTCGCTGCTGCGGGTGCCGCACCTGGTCCTCTGCGTCAACAAGATGGACCTGGTCGACTTCTCGCAGGAGGTCTTCGAGCGGATCGCGGACGAGTTCACCGCGTTCGCCGCGAAGCTCGACGTGCCCGACCTGACGGTGGTGCCGGTCTCCGCGCTGCGCGGCGACAACATCGTCACCCGGTCGGAGAACATGCCCTGGTACGAGGGGCCGTCGCTGCTGCACCACCTGGAGCGGGTGCACATCGCCAGCGACCGCAACCTGGTCGACGTCCGGTTCCCGGTGCAGTACGTGATCCGGCCGCAGTCGACCACCGTCACCGACTATCGGGGCTACGCCGGTCAGGTCGCCTCCGGCGTGCTCAAGCCGGGCGACGAGGTGATGGTGCTGCCGTCCGGGTTCACCAGCCGGATCGTCGCCGTGGAGACCGCCGACGGGCCGGTCGCGGAGGCGTTCCCGCCGATGTCGGTGACCGTACGCCTCGAAGACGAGATCGACATCTCCCGGGGCGACATGATCTGCCGTCCGAACAACGCCCCGGCGGTGTCGCAGGACATCGAGGCGATGGTGTGCTGGATGGACGAGACCCGCCCGCTGCGGGTCGGCGGGAAGTACGCCATCAAGCACACCACCCGCTCGGCGCGGGCGATCGTGCGCGGCCTGCACTACCGGCTGGACATCAACTCGCTGCACCGCGACGAGTCCGCGGGCGAGTTGGGGCTCAACGAGATCGGCCGGGTGCGGCTGCGGACCACCGTGCCGCTGCTCGCGGACGAGTACCGCCGCAACCGCACCACCGGCGGCTTCGTGATCATCGACGAGGCCACCAACCGCACCGTCGGCGCGGGGATGATCGTCGAGGCGCAGTGAGTCGCGCCGACGGGCGGGTGCGACGCCCGCCCGTCGGCTGATGGCGCCCGGCTGACGGCGCCCGGCTGACGGCGCGCCTCGGGTCTTTCGCAGGGCCGTGCCCGCTGGGCCGGACCTCGGCGACGACCGGCAGCGTTGTCTGTTCGTCCCGATACCACAGAGGTATTTAGATACCCCAGAGGTATCAGCGCCGCCTGGTGGGGCGGTCCCTGGGAAACCCCGACCGTTACGGCTTCGTCCGCTCCACACGGCGGCGGCCGGGCCGGCGTTCGCGCGGGCCCCGAGGTGGGGTCAGATCCGGTAGCCGCCCGGACGGTCGGCGCGGGGCTCCGGGCCGGCAGCCGCCCCTGCCCGCGCCGGCGCCCGCCGGGCGGGCAGTGGCCGTCCGGCGGGTCGCCGCGTCGGTGCTCAGTGCAGCCGGGTCGCGCCCGGGCCGGGCAGGACGGCGACGTGGCCGGGCGCGGCGAAGCCCCGCTCGGCGTACGCGGCCGTGACGGCTTCGGCGACCGCGTCGGCCCGTTCCGCGTCGACCAGCGCGAGGACGCAGCCGCCGAAGCCGCCGCCGGTCATCCGGGCGCCCAGCGCCCCGGCGGCCAGGGCCGCCTCGACGGCCGTGTCGATCTCCGGGACGGTGATCTCGAAGTCGTCCCGCATCGAGGCGTGCGAGGCGGTCAACAGCGGGCCGATCTCGCGTACCCGGCCGGCGCGCAGCAGCGCGACGGTGTCGAGCACCCGCTGGTTCTCGGTGACGACGTGCCGCACCCGGCGACGGGTCTCGTCCTCGTCGAGCCGGGCCAGGGCGTCGGCCAGCCCGTCGGCGGGGACGTCGCGCAGCGCCGCGACACCGAGCAGGCCCGCCGCCCGCTCGCAGGACGCGCGGCGGGCGGCGTACTCGCCGTCGGCGTGCCGGTGCGGGGCCCGGCTGTCGACGACCAGCACGGCGAGGCCGGCGGCGTCCAGGTCGAACGGCACCTGTTCGACCGACTCGTCGCGGCAGTCCAGGAAGAGCGCGTGCCCGGCGCGGCAGCGGATCACCGCCGATTGGTCCATGATCCCGGTCGGGGCGCCCACGTAGTCGTTCTCGGCCCGCTGGGCCAGCCGGGGCCGTCGCCCGGCGGGCAGGTCCAGCCCGCCCAGGTCGACCAGGGCGGCCAGCACGGCGGCCTCCAGCGCGGCCGAGGAGGACAACCCCGCGCCCAGTGGCACGTCGGAGGCGATCGCCAGGCGCGCCCCGGGCACGTCGTGCCCCGCCTCCCGCAGCGCCCAGACGACCCCGGCCACGTACGCGCCCCAGCCGGCGACCCGGCCGGACCCGGTGACCTCGTCGGCGCCGAAGGTGACCGTCCCGTCGGTGAGTTCCGAGCAGACCGTCCAGGTGCCGCCGGGCTGCGGGGCGGCTGCCACCACGGTGCGCAGCGGCAGGGCGAAGGGCAGGACGAAGCCGTCGTTGTAGTCGGTGTGCTCGCCGATGAGGTTCGCCCGGCCGGGAGCCGCCCAGCGGCCGGCGGGCGGCTCGCCGTACGCCGAGCGGAAGGCGGCGTCGGCGCGGGCCGCGACGTCACCGGTCACCGCGACCCCGCGACGTGGGTGCGGTAGAAGGACCAGGCGTCGGCGACGATGTCGGGCAGGGTCGGCTTGCGCGGCACCCAGCCCAGCTCCTCACGGGCCAGCGCGGACGACGCGACCAGCTCGGCGGGATCGCCCTCGCGGCGCGGCGCGACCTCGACCGGCACGGGGTGCCCGGTGACCTCGCGGACCACGTCGACCACCTGCCGGTTGGTGAAGCCGTTGCCGTTGCCGAGGTTGTAGATCCGGTGCTGCCCGCCGGTCGCCGCGTCGAGCGCCAGCAGGTGGGCGCGGGCCAGGTCGGCGACGTGGATGTAGTCGCGCACGCAGGTGCCGTCGACGGTCGGGTAGTCGTCGCCGAAGAGCTGCAGCTTCTCCCGCCGGCCGGCGGCCACCTCCAGCGCGATCGGGATGAGGTGGGTCTCCGGGTCGTGCCGCTCGCCGAGCGCGACGTCGCCGTCGAGGTAGGCCCCGGCGACGTTGAAGTAGCGCAGCGAGACGGCGGCCAGGCCGTGCCCGACCGCCTCGGAGGTGAGGGCCATGTCGACGGCGAGCTTGGTGGCGCCGTAGGTGTTGGTGGGGGCCTTGACCGCGGTCTCGGGGATCGGCAGCTCGGTGGGGTTGCCGTAGACGGCGGCGGTGGAGGAGAAGACCAGGCGGGGCACGCCGGCGGTCCGGACGGCGTCGATCAGGGCGATCGAGCCGACCGTGTTGGTGTGCCAGTAGAGCTCGGGCCTGGTCATCGACTCGCCGGCGGCGATCAGCGCGGCGAAGTGCAGCACCCCGTCGAAGCCCGCGTCGGGGGTGAGCACCCGCGCGGCGTCGTGGACGGACGCCTCGACGAACGTGGCGTCGGGGGCGAGCGCCTCCCGGTGGCCGGTGCGCAGGTCGTCGAGGACCACCACCTCGTGGCCGGCGTCGAGCAGCATCCGGGTCACCACGCTGCCGATGAAGCCGGCGCCGCCGGTGACGAGCAGTTTCACGTCGGTCTCCTCCCGCCCGGCCGCCGGTCGCGGCCCGTGTCGTGATCACCCTACGGCCGGACGCCCGGGGGCCGCCCTCCGTCGGCGACCTTGCCATTCCATCACGATTCCCCAACTTCGAACAGAGCCGAACATTGGCAGCCTGTCGGCCCGCCGCTGTCTACCATCACTGTCATGCGGGAGGCGGGTGCTTCCGGGCTGCGGCGACGCGCCCTGGGCCGGCCACGCCGCCAGCCGGGGCCGCTGCCCCGCGCCGTCGCCCGGCTGGTGGTGCGCGCCGCCGACGGCGCCACCCGCGCGGTGACGGCCCTGCTGGGCACCAGCCCCGCGGCCGGCCGGGAACGGATCAGCGAGGCGGAGCTGCGCGACCTGGTCGCCGCCAACACGTTGCTCGACCCGGTCGAGCGCCGGATCATCGACGAGGTGCTGGTCGCGGGCGCGAGTCTGGTCCGCGAGGTGATGATGCCGCGTACCGAGGTCGTCTTCCTCTCCGCGCGGCTCACCATCGCCGAGGCGGAACGGATGGTCCGGGCCGAGACGCACACCCGCTACCCGGTCGTCGACGGCACCCACGACGACGTGGTCGGCTTCGTGCACCTGCGCGACGTGCTGCTCCGCCCCGACCTCGACCCCTGCACCACCGTCGGGGAGCTGACCCGGGAGGTGAAGCGGCTGCCCGGCAGCAAGCGGGTGCTCGCCGCGCTCAGCGAGATGCGCCGGGAGCGCCACCACCTGGCCGTGGTCGTCGACGAGTACGGCGGCACCGCCGGCATCGTCACCCTGGAGGACCTGATCGAGGAGCTGATCGGGGAGATCCACGACGAGTACGACACCGACCCCGACCCGGTGCACGCGGGCCTGCCCGCCGTGGTGGACGGCCGGCTCAACCTCGCCGACTTCGCCGAGCACACCGGCGTGCGGCTGCCCTCCGGCCCGTACGAGACGGTCGGTGGTTTCGTGATGGCCGCGCTGGGCCGGCTCCCGGTCGCGGGCGACGAGGTGCCGGTGACCCCCGGCCCGCCCGACGGCGACGCGGCACCCGACGACCCGCCCGGCGGCTGGCTGCTGCGGGTGCTCACGCTCGAGGGGCGACGGGTGGCCCGGCTCACGGTCTCCGCCGTGCGCCTGCCGGAGCCACGGCGCGAGATGGCGACCCCCACGGCGTCGGGGCGGAGCCGACCCGCCGGCCCGTCATGACGCGCACCGGGTCTTGCTGACAGAATTGCCGCCATGTCCGACGTTCCCGCCCGCCCCCGCGTCTTCTCCGGCATCCAGCCGACGGCCGACTCGTTCCACCTCGGCAACTACCTGGGCGCCGTGCGGCACTGGGTGGCGTTGCAGGACACGCACGACGCCTACTACTGCGTGGTCGACCTGCACGCGATCACCGCCGGGCACGACCCGAAGACGCTCGTGCAGCGCTCCCGGATGGCCGCCGCGCAGCTCTTCGCCGTCGGCCTCGACCCGGAGCGCAGCACGCTCTTCGTGCAGTCGCAGGTGCCCGAGCACTCGCAGCTTGCCTGGGTGCTGGGGTGCATCACGGGGTTCGGCGAGGCGAGCCGGATGACCCAGTTCAAGGACAAGTCGCAGAAGCAGGGTGGCGAGCGGGCGAGCGTCGGCCTGTTCACCTACCCGGTCCTGCAGGCCGCCGACATCCTGCTCTACCAGGCCAACGCCGTGCCGGTGGGCGAGGACCAGCGCCAGCACCTGGAGCTCTCCCGCGACCTGGCCCAGCGGTTCAACTCGCTGTTCGGGCAGACCCTGACCGTGCCCGCGCCGCACATCGTCAAGGACACCGCCAAGATCACCGACCTGCAGGACCCGACGGCCAAGATGTCCAAGTCGTCCTCGTCGCCGACCGGCATCGTCAACCTGCTGGAGGACCCGGCCCGCTCGGCCAAGAAGATCCGCTCCGCGGTCACGGACACGGGGCGGGAGATCGTCTTCGACACCGAGACCAAGCCCGGCATCTCCAACCTGCTGACCATCTACTCGGCCCTGAGCGGGCGCAGCGTCGACGACCTGGTCGCCGCGTACGCCGGCAAGGGCTACGGCGACCTCAAGAAGGACCTCGGGGAGGTGGTGCGGGAGTTCGTCGGCCCGATCCAGGAGCGCACCCGGACCTACCTCGACGATCCCGCCCAGCTGGACAAGCTGCTCGCCGCCGGCGCGGAGAAGGCCCGGGTGCTCGCCGGGGCGACGCTGCGCACCGTCTACGAGCGGGTGGGCTTCTTCCCGCCGGTGCGCGGCGAGTAGCGCCCGGCGCGGCGGGTGAGGGCGGACGGGTCGGTGGCCGGAGGGATGACGCACAGCGTGGATCGCAGGGACGGGGCGCCGGACGCCGGCGACACCATCGAGATCGGCATCGCGGTGGACATCCCCGAGCCGTGGGGCGGCATGCTCACCCGGCGGCGGGTCGAGGCCGGCGACCCGCGCGTCGTGCCCGCCCACGTGACCCTGCTCGGGCCGACCGAGATCCCGGTGGCGACGCTGCCGGCGGTGGAGCGGCACCTGGGTGCGGTCGCCGCCGCCCACCTGCCGTTCACCCTGCACCTGCGGGGCACCGGCACGTTCCGGCCGGTGACCCAGGTCGTCTTCGTGGCGGTGGCCGCCGGGATCAGCGAGTGCGAGCTGCTCGCCGCCGCGATCAGGGCCGCCCCCGAACTGCACCGCGAGACGCGCTTCCCGTACCACCCGCACGTCACGGTCGCGCAGGACGTCGCGCCGGAGGCACTGGACCGGGCGTACGAGGACCTGGCGGACTTCTCGGCCATGTTCGAGGTCGAGGCGTTCACCCTCTTCTCGCACAGCGGGGAGACCCGGTGGCAGCCGCGCCGGGACTTCCGGCTGGGCGGCTGAGCGGTCCCCCGGTGCCACGAGCACCCGGCCGCGTCGACGCCACCGCCGCCCAGGGCCCGCGCCGGGGCGTCCGCGCCGCTGACGGCGGCCACCGTCACGGCGTCCGCGTCGGCTCCCGCCGTACGCCGGCCGCCGCCGGCCGGCGCCCGGTTGTCCCCGCGGCGACGGGAGATCGGCGAGGATGACGGCGTGAACCTGCTGGGCCGCATCGAGGCGGGCATCGACGGACGGATCAGCGCCATGCGCCGCCGGTGGGGTGCCGCCGACCACCTCTGGCGGGCCGGCGTGCTCTACACCGACGTGCTGGGCGGGCGGCTGGCCGCCGCGATCGCCTACTACGGCTTCTTCGCGGTGTTCGCGCTGGCGCTGGTCGGATATTCGATCTTCGGGGCCATCCTGGAGGACAACGACGAGGTCAGCGCGGCGGCCGCGGACTTCCTCCGGGAGAACCTGCCGTTCCTCGACCCGGTGCAGATCGCCGAGAGCAGCGGCACGGTCGGGGTGATCGGCCTGATCATCCTGGCGTTCACCGGGGTCGGCTGGGTGGAGGCCATCCGCTCCTCCCAGCGGCTCATGTACGGGCTCAACCAGCAGCCCGGCAACCTGGTGGTCCGCCGCCTGGTCGACCTCGGCGTGCTGGTGGTCATCTTCGTGCTGCTCGGCGTCTCGGTGGCGGCGGTGGACGCCCTGGAGTCGCTGCTGCGCTTCCTGCTGCGCAGCACCGGCTCGGTCGGGCTGACCACGGTCAGCGCGGTGCTCAGCGTGCTGGTCAACGCGGTGCTGGCCACCCTGCTGCTGCTGGCGGTGCCGAGGCTGCGGATGAGCCGGTCCCGGCTGCGGCCGGTGGTGCTGCTGGTCGCGGTCGGCATCACGCTGCTGAACACCGTCGGGCGCTTCTACGTGGTACGCACCGAGCGGAACCCGGCCTACACGGTCGTGGCGGGCGCCGTGGGGCTGCTGCTCTACCTCTACCTGCTCAACCAGCTGGTGCTCTTCGGCGCGGCGCTGGCGGCGACCAGCCCGCACGGCCGGGTGATCGACCTGGCGGAGGGGCCGGCGCCGGCCGACCTGGACGCGGACACGGACCCCGGCACCCCGGGCGGGGCCGGATGAGCGGGGGAGCGGGCGTGCGGATCACGGTCGACCAGGCCTCGGCGGTGCCGCCGTACGAGCAGGTGCGCGGCCAGCTCGCGGAGCTGATCGGCACGGGCCGGCTGGCGGTGGGCACCCGGCTGCCCACCGTCCGGCGGTTCGCGGCCGACCTCGGGCTGGCGGTCAACACCGTGGCCCGGGCCTACCGGGAACTGGAGGCGGCCGGTCTGCTGGAGACCCGCGGCCGGCACGGCACTTTCGTCGCACCCGGGCGCGATGATGCGACGGACCGGTTGCAGCGGGTCGCGGCCGACTACGCCGCCGAGGCCCTCCGGTTGGGCGTGCCGCCCGCGGTGGCGCTGGCCCTGGTCCGCGCGGCGCTGGACGCGACGCGACCGGGCTGACGCGCGGCGGCGCTCCGGCCGCCGCCGACGACAGCAGGAGGAGACACCGATGCCCGAGACGCACACCATCCCGGTCGAGACGGCGGTGGCCGCCCCCGCCGACCGGATCTGGCGGGCCCTGACCGAGCCGGAGCAGGTGCGGCAGTGGTTCGGCTGGGACCACGAGGGCCTGGCCGACGAGATCCGCTTCATCTTCGTCGACCACGCCGAGCCCGCCCCGCCGGACCGGATCGCGCTGGCCGCCGGGCAGGAGTTGCGACTCGTGGCCGAGGGCGACCGGACGCTGCTGCGGTTGGCCGTCCCCGCGTCGCACGACGCCGCCGAATGGGACGCGATCACGCAGGGCTGGCGGGCGTTCTTCGAGCAGCTGCGCTTCCTGCTGGAGCGGGCACCGGCGGGGCCGCGGAGCACCGTGCACCTGACGGGCACCGCGACCGGGGCGCAGGTGCTCGCCCTGCTCGACGCGGCGGGCCCGACGCAGCGCTGGCACGACAGCTCGCGCCAGCGGATGGTGGTCGACGCCGAGGGGCGGCTGCTCGCCGTGGCCGCCGGCGCGCCGCTGACCGGCGGTGGCTCCTCGCCGGTCAGCCTCACGGTCAGCGCCTACGGCCTGGACGAGGCGGGGCTCGACCGCCTGCGCCGGGACTGGGCGGCCCGCTGGCGGGCCGCCGTCGGCGTTCCCGCCACCTGACCCTCGACGGCAGGGGTGGGATCCGACGGCCACGGGGGCGGTGAATAGGGGCGAATGCCTCCCGGTGTCGCCGCGCGACGGACCATGATGGGCGCGTGGGCGCACTCGTGACACTGGACCTGCCGGACGACTCGCCGATGCTCGGCCTGCCGTGGATCATCACCTTCGGCCCGCTCGGCGACGCCGACGAGTGGGAGCCGGTGGTCTGCGGCCCCTACGAGCGACCGCACGCCCTCGCCCTGGCCGAGGCGATCGTCGCCGAGGAGCAGCTGATGGCGGTGGTCGAGCCGCTGCTGCCCGCGCTCTCGGCCGAGGAGATCCGCGGCGAGATCGCCGCGGCGCAGGTCGCCGCCGAGGACGAGGCGGCGCAGCTCGACCAGGCCGACCTCTACGGCGACTTCGAGGACACCATCGACGAGGAACTGGAGGCGGCGGCCGAGGAGGCCGACCGGGCGGAGCCGCTGGCGCCGCCCACCGAGGCCGAGCTGCGGGCCGGCTTCGGGCGCATCGCCGCCAGGCTCACCGGCGGCGCCTGAGTCGGCCGGGGCCGACGTGTCCAGATGGACCCCGGCGCCCCCGGAGGGGCCCGCGGGGCCCCCGGCGCCACCTCACCCCCCACCACAAGGGGTCGGTAGCCCAGTCGCCCGTCGGCGCGGGGCACAACGGACGACCAGGTCGATGACGGGTTACCCGCTCAGCGCCGTTCGAACCAGGCCGCCGCGTCGACCGGAAGCAGGTGGCCGGAGCCCTGCCCGGCGAGCGGCTCGCTGGCGGCGATCGGTGCGCCGTACCCGTCGATCAGGGCCGGCGCACCGCTGATGTTGACCACGCAGGTCAGCACGGTGTCGCCGGCGGTGCGGCTGAAGGCGAGCAGGCCCGGCCCGGCCTCCAACCAGGTGACCCCGCCCGCGTCGGCGGCCAGCGCCGGGTGCTCCCGGCGGATCCGCAGCGCGGTGCGGTAGAGCTCCAGCGTCGAGCCGGGCACGCCGGTCTGGGCGGCGACCGAGAGGGCCCGCCAGGTCGCCGGGGCCGGCAGCCAGCTCAGCTCGCTGCCCTCGGGCCCGAAGCCGTACGGGGCCAGCTCGCCGCTCCACGGGATCGGCACGCGGCAACCGTCGCGGCTCTGGCCGGTGCGCAGGAAGGCCGGGTCCTGACGCAGCTCGTCCGGCAGGTCGAGCACCTCCGGCAGGCCCAGCTCCTCGCCCTGGTAGAGGTAGGCGCAGCCGGGCAGGGCGAGCATCAGCAGGGTGGCGGCCCGCGCCCGGCGCAGCCCCTCGGCGCCGTCGCCGTAGCGGGTGACGTGCCGCCGCTTGTCGTGGTTGGAGAGCACCCAGGTGGTGGGCGCGCCGACGATGGTCGACTCGGCCAGGGCGGTGTCGATGACCTTGCGGAACGAGTCGGCCGACCAGGTCGCGTCGAGGAAGTCGAAGCTGAACGCCTGGTGCAGCTCGTCCGGGCCGATGTAGCGGGCCAGGCGCTGCGGGGTCTCGGCCCACGCCTCGGCGACCGCCATCCGGCCGCCCGGGTAGCTGTCCAGGATCGGCCGCCAGGCGCGGTAGATGTCGTGCACCTCGTCCTGGTCGAAGTAGGGGAGCCGGCCCTTGCCGAGCAGTTCCGCCTGGCGCTGGCCGGTGGTCATCGAGCTGAACCCGACGTCCGGCAGCCCCTCGGCCTTGATCATGCCGTGCGCCACGTCGATCCGGAAGCCGTCCACGCCCCGGTCGAGCCAGAAGCGCAGGACGTCCTCGAACTCGGCCCGCACCTCGGGGTGCCGCCAGTTCAGGTCCGGCTGGGCCGGGTCGAACAGGTGCAGGTACCACTGGCCGTCGTCGATCCGCGTCCAGGCGGGGCCGCCGAAGATGCTCTCCCAGTCGTTCGGGGGCAACTCGCCGTTCTCGCCCTTGCCTTCGGCGAAGAGGTAGCGCTCGCGCTCGGCGGAGCCGGGACCGGCGGCGAGTGCCGCCTGGAACCACGGGTGCGCGCTGGAGGTGTGGTTGGGCACCAGGTCGACGATGATCCGCAGGTCGAGGGCGTGCGCGTCGGTGATCATCGCGTCGAAGTCCGCGAGGGTGCCGAACATCGGGTCGACGTCGCGGTAGTCGGCGACGTCGTACCCGCCGTCGATCATCGGGGAGGTGTAGAAGGGGGTCAGCCAGAGCGCGTCCACGCCGAGGTCGCGCAGGTACGGCAGGCGCTCACGGACGCCCTGGAGGTCGCCGACGCCGTCGCCGTTCGAGTCGGCGAAGCTGCGTACGTAGACCTGGTAGACGACCGCGGAGCGCCACCAGTCGTCGTCGGAGGTCAGCGGGATGGGGTTGCTGACGGTCATCGGTGGCGTTCCCCGTTCTGTGGCGCGGGACGGCGGCACCCGGCGCGCAGGCGCGGGTGCGGGGCGGTGTCTGAGCAGAATGCCGCTCACTACTGCAAGAGTCAAGCATTCCTTGCGCAAGAAATGGCAATGATCACGCCACGACTCCGACGGTTCACGACCGGTGAGCCCCTTCCGGGAGCCGCGTTCAGGTCGGTGAGGGCCGGACGGGCAGGCGGGAGGCCGGACCGGAGCCGGGACGGTCAGGCCGGGACGGCGAGCGCGGGCGGGGCCGGGCGCTGCCGCGCCGCGCGGTCGGCCCCGGCCGACCGCGCGGCGCCGGTGGGGGCGACGGCGGTGGAGCCGCGCACCACCAGTTCGGGGCGGAACACGTACTCCGAGTTCGGCGCGGCGTGGCCGTTGATCTCGTCGACCAGGGCCCGGACGGCGGCGACCGCCATCGCGGCGACCGGCTGCCGCATGGTGGTCAGCGGCGGGTCGGTGAAGGCCATCAGCGGGGAGTCGTCGTAGCCGACCACCGACAGTTCCCCCGGCACGGACATGCCGCGCTGCCGGGCGGCCCGGATCGCGCCGAGCGCCATCAGGTCGGAGCCGCAGACGATGCCGGTGACGCCCCGGTCCAGCAGCCGGGCGGCGGCGGCCTCGCCACCCTCCACGCCGAACAGGGAGAGCTCGGCCAGCTCGTCGAGGCCGGCCTCGTCGACGCCGACGAGCCGGCCCATCGCGGCCCGGAAGCCGGCCACCCGGCGCTGCACCGGCACGAACCGGTCCGGGCCGGTGATCAGGCCGATGCGGCGGTGCCCGAGGGCCACCAGGTGGGCCACGGCCAGTTCGGTGGCCTCGCCGTCGTCGCAGGAGACGAAGGGCGCGGGGATACCGGGCGCGTACCCGTTGATCAGCACGACGGGCAGCGGGCGGGCGATCAGGGCCCGGTAGCGGTCGTGGTTGGCGGCGGTGTCGGCGTGCAGCCCGGAGACGAAGACGATTCCGGAGACCTGCCGGTCCAGCAGCATCTCGACGTACTCGTCCTCGGTGACCCCGCCGGCGGTCTGCGTGCAGAGCACGGGGGTGAAGCCGCTCTGCGCCAGGGTCGACTCGATCACCTGGGCGAAGGCGGGGAAGATCGGATTGTCGAGCTCGGGGACCACCAGGCCCACGAGGCCGGCGCTGCGCTTGCGCAGCCGAGCCGGGCGCTCGTAACCGAGTACATCGAGGGCGGTCAGTACAGCTTGTCGGGTTTCGGGGGCCACTCCCGGGCGGTCGTTGAGCACCCGCGACACCGTGGCCTCGCTGACTTCGGCCTGTTGGGCGATGTCGGACAGTCGAGCGCGCATGGGCGCACTTTAGCTCACGAGCAAGTTCTTGCGTACACTCCTGCAAGCCCTTCCATTCTCTGAAACCTCTTGCTAACGTCCCCGCAACACGCGAGAGCAGCGGCGCAGCACGCCGGGCGCCGGTTGGCAAGAAACTTACAGAGCTTCCACTGGCGGGACCGCCCTTCCCCCGGCGTGCCGCCATGACGACAGGAGTACCGATGCGCATCCGTACCGCGGGTGTGGTCGCCGTCCTCGGCCTGGCGCTCGCCGCGTCGGGCTGCGGTGGCGACAGCAACGACGAGCCGGCCGCCAAGGAATCCACCAAGGCCGCCACCGGCGGCAAGCTGGTGATCTGGGCCGACGACAAGCGCACCGCCGCCCTCAAGCCGTTCGCCGAGAAGTTCGGCAAGGAGAACGGCGTCACGGTCGAGGTCCAGGCCGTCTCCAAGGACCTCCAGACCAACTTCGTCACCGCCTCGCAGCAGGGCAGCGGCCCGGATGTCGTGGTCGGCGCGCACGACTGGATCGGCAACCTCGTCCAGAACGGTGCCATCGACCCCGTGCAGCTCGCCGCCGAGCAGAAGGGCGGCTTCAACGAGACCGCCGTCAAGGCGGTCACGTTCAACGGGCAGATCTACGGCGTGCCCTACGCCATGGAGAACCTGGCGCTGATCCGCAACACCGAGCTGGCCCCCGAGGCGCCGAAGACCATCGAGGACCTGGTCACCGCCGGCAAGAAGCTCAAGGCCGAGAAGAAGGCCAGCGAGATCCTCTGCCTGCAGTCCGGCCAGAACGGCGACGCCTACCACATCTACCCGCTCTACACCTCCGGTGGCGGGTACCTCTTCGGCACCGGCGCCAACGGCGACTACGACCCGAAGGACCTGGGCGTGGGCAAGCCGGAGTCGATCGAGGCGTTCAAGAAGATCGCGAAGCTCGGTGAGAAGGGCGACGGCGCGCTGAAGCGCTCGATCACCCCGGAGAACTCGATCGCCACGTTCACCGGCAAGAAGTGCGCCTACCTGGTCTCCGGCCCGTGGGCCGTCGCGGACGCCAAGAAGGCCGGCATCAAGTACGACATCTCCCCGGTCCCCGGCTTCGCCGGCGGCAAGGAGGCCCAGCCGTTCGTGGGCGTCCAGGCGTTCTACGTGGCCGCCAAGGGCAAGAACAAGGCCCTGGCCCAGGAGTTCGTGGCCAACCACGTCACCACCCCCGAGCTGGCCGTGGCGCTCTACAACGCCGAGCCCCGTCCGCCGGCGCTGACCGCCGCCCTCGACCAGGTCAAGGGCACCGACCCGGACCTGGCCAAGTTCCAGGAGGCCGGCAAGAACGGCCAGGTGCTCCCGGCGATCCCGGCCATGGCCACCATCTGGGACCCGTTCGGCAAGGCCGAGGCCGCCATCATCGGTGGTGCCGACCCGGCCAAGACGATCACCGCGGCCGGCAAGACCATCTCCGGCCAGATCAAGTAATGAGCACGTCGCTGTCCGGCCCGGGGGCTGCCACGCAGCCCCCGGGCCGGGAGCCCGTCGGCCCCGGGCTGCCGGGCAAGTCCCGTACCGCGCGGCACCACGCGCCGATCACCGTGACGGGTCTGCTCGTCAAGGTGCTCCTGCTCGGCCTGACCGCCGGGATCGCGGTCTGGGCGGCCTTCCCGCTCATCGAGGCGGAGAAGTGGGCCGGGCTGGCGCTGCTGGCCGCCACGACCGCCGGCCTCTTCTACCTCTACCTGACTCCCCGGCATATCCCGGCGAAGTACCTGGTGCCCGGCACGCTCTTCCTGATCGCGTTCCAGATCGTCCCGGTGCTCTACACGGCGAGCACGGCGTTCACGAACTTCGGCGACGGCCACCGCGGCACCAAGCAGGACGCCGTCGTCGCCATCCAGACGGCCTCCGTCAAGCAGGTGCCCGGCTCCACCGAGTACTCCCTCTCCGTCGCCACGAAGGGCGACCCGGCCACCGGCCCGCTCGTCTTCCTGGTCAGCGACCCGGGCAACGGCACCGTCTCGGCCGGCGACGCCGGCGGGCTGCGCCAGCTCGACCCGGCCGACGTCACGGTGGCCCCGGGCGGCAAGGTCACCGCCGCCGACGGCTACACGGTGCTCAACTTCGGCCAGGCCAGCGCCCGCAGCCGGGAGATCACCGACCTGGTCGTGCCGACGTCCGGGGGCGCGCTGCGCTCCGCCGGCCTGTCGCGCGCCTACGAGGGCAAGGCGATCCGGGCGTACGACGCCGGTTGCGACTGCATCACCGACACCGAGACGGGCCGGACCTGGACGGCGGACGAAGGGACCGGCGCCTTCGTGGCCGCCGACGGCGAGCGGCTGGCCCAGGGCTGGAAGGTCACCGTCGGGCTGGAGAACTTCTCCCGGGTGCTCACCGACCCGGCCATCTCCGGGCCGTTCTTCGGCACGCTGCTGTGGAACTTCGCCTTCGCCATCGGCTCCACCGGCGGCACGTTCATCCTCGGCATGTGCATCGCCCTGGCCCTGCACTCGCCCCGGATGCGCGGCACGAACTTCTACCGGGTCCTGCTGATCCTGCCGTACGCCATGCCGTCCTTCGCGATGCTGCTGGTCTGGCGGGACATGTTCAACACCGACTTCGGCCTGATCAACAACCTGTTCGGGCTCGGGGTCGACTGGTTCGGCCAGGAGTGGTCGGCCCGGGTCGCGGTGATCCTGGTGCAGCTCTGGCTCGGCTACCCGTACATGTTCCTGGTCGCCACGGGCGCGCTGCAGGCCATCCCGAAGGAGCTGACCGAGGCGTCCTCGGTCGACGGCGCGTCGCCGTGGCAGTCGTTCCGGTCGGTCACCCTGCCGCTGCTGCTGGTCGCGCTCTCCCCGCTGCTGATCGCGTCGTTCGCGTACAACTTCAACAACTTCAACGCGATCTACCTGACCACCGAGGGCGGCCCCTTCCCGGCGGACAACCCGACCGCGGGGGCGACGGACCTGCTGATCACGTACACGTACCGGCTCGCCTTCGGCGCGCAGGGCGCCCAGTTCGGCCTGGCGGCCGCGGTGTCGATCTTCATCTTCACCATCGTCGCGGTGGTGTCGGCGGTGAGCTTCCGGCGCACCCGTAAGCAGGAGGAGGTGTACTCGTGACCTCGCTTCGCGGCACTCCGGTCGCGGGCGGCGCGAGCGGCGCCACCCCGGCCGTCAACCGCAACGCGGGCCGGCGTCGCAACCGGTGGTTCGCCCAGGTCGGCTGGCGCCACCTGGTGGGCGTGCTGGCCGTCGCGTTCAGCCTCTTCCCGATCCTGTTCGTGCTCTCGGCCGCGCTCAACCCGCTCGGCACGCTCTCCTCGACGGAGCTGCTGCCGACCGGGGCGTCGGTGGAGAACTTCACGAACCTGTTCGACCGTACGGCGTTCGGGTGGTGGTTCCTCAACTCCCTGCTCATCGCCGGGGTGGCCTCGTTCGCGTCGGTCTTCCTGTCGGCGCTGGCGGCGTACGCCTTCTCCCGGATGCGCTTCGCCGGACGTCGGGTCGGGCTGCTCTCGCTCCTGCTGATCCAGATGTTCCCGCAGTTCCTGGCGATCGTGGCGATCTTCCTGCTCTTCACGACGATCACCGACCTCTGGCCGGCGATCGGCTTCAACACCCCGTGGGGTCTGCTGCTGCTCTACCTGGGCGGCGCGCTGGGCGTGAACACCTGGCTGATGAAGGGCTTCTTCGACACCCTTCCCCGGGAGCTGGACGAGTCGGCCACCATGGACGGCGCCAGCCACGCCCAGGTCTTCTTCCGGATCATGCTGCCGCTGGTGGCGCCGATCCTGGCGGTGACCGGCCTGCTCGCCTTCATCGGCACCATCAACGAGTTCCTGATGGCGAACGTCTTCCTGACCAACAGCGAGTCGAAGACCCTCGCGGTCGGGATGTTCGGCCTGGTGGCCGGCGAACGCAACAACAACTTCGGGATCTTCGCGGCGGGCACCCTGCTCACCGCGATCCCCACGGTGCTGGTCTTCCAGATGGTCCAGCGCTACATCGTCTCCGGCCTCACCGCCGGAGCCGTCAAGGGTTAGAGCGATAGGTGGCCGCTCCTCGCCGAGGTCGAGGCGAGGGGTGCCGCTCCGTCGCGACCGGCCGGGTCCACCGGCCGTTCCGCGACACCGCAGAGCTGCGGCAAGGGCGTCGGCGTCCGACGTACACCGGAGCAGTCACGGATCGACCGCCGCGGTCGGGGAACCGGCCGCGGCGGGAGACCCCTTTCTCTCCCCGTCCGACCGACGCGAAAGGCACCACCATGTCCCCGACGCCGCACCACGGCGCTGTCGCCCCGTCCCCGCTGCCGCACCACGACGGCTCCGCCCTGTACGTCCCCGAGCAGGAGCCCGCCCTCGGCGACGTCGTCGACGTCTTCGTCCGGGTGCCGGCCGGCGCCGACGTCCGGCAGGTGCACGTGCGCACCACCGGCGACGGCGAGCCCCGGTTCACCGAGGCGGTCGTCGACCGCACCGACGGCGCCGACGTCTGGTGGCGGGTCCCCGTCGAGGCCCGCAACCCGGTCAGCAACTACCGGTTCATGCTCTCCGGCAGCCGCGGCCACCGCTGGCTCAACGCCGCTGGCGTGGTGGCCCACGACGTGCCCGACAACGGCGACTTCAGGCTGGTCACCCACGCCCCGCCGCCCGCCTGGGCCCGCGACGCGGTGATCTACCAGATCTTCCCCGACCGGTTCGCCCGCTCCGCCGCCGCCGAGGGCCGGGAGCTGCCGGACTGGGCGATCCCGTGCGACTGGGACACCCCGGTGATCGGGCGCGGCCCCGAGACCCCCCGACAGTTCTACGGCGGCGACCTGGACGGCGTCACCGGGCGGCTGGACCACCTGGACCGCCTCGGCGTGAACACCGTCTACCTGACCCCGATCTTCCCGGCCCGCTCCAACCACCGCTACGACGCGGCCAGCTTCGACACGGTCGACCCGCTGCTCGGCGGGGACGCCGCGCTGGCCCGCCTCGCCGACGCCGTACGCGCCCGGGGCTGGCGGCTGCTCGGCGACATCACCAGCAACCACACCGGCGACGCGCACGAGTGGTTCACCCGGGCCGCCGCCGACCCCTGCGCGCCCGAGCGGGAGCTGTACTACTTCGACGAGGTCTCCGGTGACTACGAGTCCTGGAACGGGGTCAGGTCGCTGCCGAAGCTGAACTGGGGCAGCGCCGAGCTGCGCCGGCGCTTCGCCACCGCCGGGGACTCGCTGCTGCGCCGCTGGCTGCGCCCGCCGTACGGGCTGGACGGCTGGCGGGTGGACGTGGCGAACATGACCGGGCGGCGGGGCGCCGACGCGTACACCCACGAGGTGGCGGCACTGCTGCGCGAGGTGGTCGTCCGAACCCGGGCCGACGCGCTGCTGATGGCCGAGCACGGCCACGACCACACCGGCGACCTCGACCGGAACGGCTGGCACGGCACGATGAACTACGTCGGCTTCACCGACCCGGTCTGGTCCTGGCTGCGGCACGGCGACCAGCTCGTACCGAACTTCCTCGGCACCCCGGGCGGGGTGGTGCGCCGGGACGCGGACGCGGTGCTGGCCACCATGGACGCCTACCGCTCGCTGGTCTCCTGGCGGTCGTACACCCACTCGTGGCAGCTGCTGGGGTCGCACGACTCCGCGCGGATCCGCACCGTGGTCGGCGACGCCGCGCGGCAGGAGGTCGCCGCCGGCCTGCTCGCCACCATGCCCGGCACCCCGATGATCTTCGCGGGCGACGAGCTGGGCCTGACCGGCACCAACGGCGAGGGCTCGCGTACGCCGATGCCGTGGCACCGGCCGGAGAGCTGGGACGCCTCGACGTTCGCCGCGTACCGCGCCCTGGTCGCGCTGCGCCGCGCGGAGCCCGCGCTGCGCCACGGCGGCCTGCGCTGGCTGCACGCCGACGCGGACACGCTGGTCTTCCTGCGCGAGGCACCGACCGGCACCGTGCTGGTGCTGGCCCGCCGCGCCGCCGGCGAGCCGGTGCGCCTGGCCGGGCTGCGGGCGGCCGAGAACCTGTACGGCGGCGCCCCCGCCCTGCGCCCCGACGCCGACGGCGCGGTCACCCTCCCGGCGGACGGCCCCACCTTCCAGGCCTGGCGGTTCTCCTGACCCCTACCCGCCCCGCTACTACGTTCTGTCGTTGATGGGGGAGGATGGTGGGCGTGGAAGCTCTGAGACTGATACTTCGCTACGTCCATCTGATCGGTTTCGCCCTGCTGCTCGGCGGCGCGATCGTCCAGTACGTCAGCGGCAAGCTGCGGATCAACCCGGCCATGCTCTGGGGATCCGTGATCATGCTGGCGACCGGGTTCGGCCTCTCCGCGCCCCTGCGCGACGGCGACGAGCCGGCCCCCGCGAAACTTGTTACCAAGTTGGTGCTCGCCATCCTGATCTTCGTCATGGTGTTCTTCTCCCGCAAGCGCGACGTGGTCAACCGGGGGCACTTCCTGGCGATCGTCGGGTTGACCCTGGTCAACGCGGCGGTGGCCGTCTTCTGGCGGTAACGTCAACGGCGGGGGGCGACGCGCCGAACGGGACGTTCCGCGACGCCTCGCCGCACACCTGCCAGCACCGAGAGTGATCTGCCCCACCTAAGGGTTACGTAGGGGTAACAGGCACTCAACAGTCGTGCACGATTGTCGGCCGGTGGGTGGGCGCGGGCGTACGCTCCCGTCCGTAACGTGGGACGCCGGCGGCGCAGTGCAGGCCGGCTCAAAGGGCTGCCACCGTGCAGGACGCGGTGTGCAAGGGGAAGGAGACGTCTTGCGCTCTGTGCGTGGGATGCGGATTGCCTCCGTCTTTGCGATGGGTGGGCTCGTGCTGAGCGCCGCCGCGTGCGGCGAGGCTCCCGAAGAGAACAACAACGCCGGCAGCGGCGACAAGAAGTACAGCGCCTGCATGGTGACCGACGTCGGCGGCATCGACGACAAGTCGTTCAACACCTCCGCCTGGAAGGGTCTGGAGGAGGCCAAGAAGGCCAACGACAAGATCGACATCAAGTACGTCGCATCGAAGGCCGAGGCGGACTACGAGGTCAACCTGACCCAGTACGTCAACCAGAAGTGCGACTTCATCCTGGCCGTCGGCGGCCTGATGGGTGACGCCACCTCCAAGATCGCCAAGGCGAACCCGAACCAGCAGTTCGGCATCGTCGACGCGAAGGTCCCGGAGACCAACGTCTACCCGATGCAGTTCGACACCGCCCAGGCCGGCTTCCTCGCCGGTTACCTGGCCGCCGGCATGAGCAAGAGCGGCACGGTGGGCACCTACGGCGGCCTGCCGATCCCGCCGGTCACCATCTTCATGGACGGCTACGCCGACGGCGTCGCGCACTACAACAAGACCAAGAGCAAGTCGGTCAAGGTCGTCGGCTGGGACAAGGCCACCCAGAAGGGCTCCTTCACCAACGACTTCGTCAAGCAGGACGAGGGCAAGAAGGTCAGCGACGCGCTGGTCGCCCAGGGCGCCGACATCGTCATGCCGGTCGCCGGCGGGGCCGGCCTCGGCACCACCGGCGCGGCCAAGGCGTCGGGCGGCAAGTACAACACCATCTGGGTGGACGTCGACGGCTGCGAGAGCACCCAGGACTGCGCGGCGATCATCACCACCGTCGAGAAGAACATCCCGGACGCCGTCAAGGAGGCCGTCGTCAAGGCCGCCGGCGGCGAGAAGCTGTCGGCCACCCCGGGCTACCTCGGCAACCTGTCGAACAACGGCGTCGGGCTCGCCCCGTACCACGAGTTCGACAGCAAGGTCCCGGCCGAGCTGAAGGCCGAGATCGACAAGCTGAAGGCGGACATCGCCGCCGGCACCGTCACCGTCACCTCCGCGGCCCAGCCGAAGTGAGGCTCCGCCGGCCGCCCGCGGTGAGACGATCACCCGGGTAGGCCGGCGGGCGGTACAGCACGACGATCCGGCCGCCCCGGCGTCGCGGGGAAACCCCCACGGCGCCGGGGCGGCCGATCCACACCACCCGACGACGGCCCCGCGCCGCGAGCGGTCCACCGGCAGCTACGCTGCACCATCGCTTCGCACTCCAGGAGGTTGCGCTGAGACTCGAACTGCGCGGCATCACCAAGCGGTTCGGTGATCTGGTCGCCAACGATCACATCGACCTGACGGTGGAGCCTGGAGAGATCCACGCCCTGCTCGGCGAGAACGGCGCGGGCAAGTCGACCCTGATGAACGTGCTCTACGGGCTCTACCAGCCCGACGAGGGCGAGATCCTGGTCGACGGCGCGCCGCTGAAGCTGAGGGGGCCCTCCGACGCGATCGCGGCCGGGATCGGCATGGTGCACCAGCACTTCATGCTGGTGCCCGTCTTCACCGTGACCGAGAACATCATGCTCGGCGCCGAGCAGATCCGGGGCGGCATCGCCGGCTTCCTGGACCGGCGCCGGGCCCGGCGCGAGGTCGCCGAGGTCTCCGAGCGGTACAACCTGCGGGTCGACCCGGACGCGGTGATCGAGGACCTGCCGGTCGGCATCCAGCAGCGGGTGGAGATCGTCAAGGCGCTCACCCGCGACGTCGACCTGCTCATCCTCGACGAGCCGACGGCCGTGCTCACCCCGCAGGAGACCGAGGAACTGCTCACGGTCATGCGGGCGCTCAAGGCCGCCGGCAAGTCGATCGTCTTCATCACCCACAAGCTGGGCGAGGTCAAGGCCATCGCCGACCGGATCACCGTGATCCGGCGCGGGAAGACGGTGGGCACCGCCTCCCCGGAGGCGAGCCGGGACGAGTTGGCCGCGCTGATGGTCGGCCGCAGCGTGCGGCTCACCGTGGAGAAGGAGCCCGCCACCCCCGGCAAGCCGGTCCTGGAGGTCGCCGGCCTGGTCGTCGACGACGACCGGCAGATCCGCGCGGTCGACGGGATCGACCTGACCGTACGGGCGGGCGAGGTGCTCGGCATCGCGGGCGTGCAGGGCAACGGCCAGACCGAGCTGATCGAGGCGATCATGGGGCTGCGCCCGGTGCTCGCCGGCACGGTCACGCTCGACGGGCAGCAGGTGCACGGCTGGTCGACCAAGAAGGTGCTCCGCGCCGGCGTCGGGTACGTGCCCGAGGACCGCAGCGTCGACGGCCTGGTCAAGGAGTTCTCCGTCGCCGAGAACCTGGTGCTCGACATCTACGACCGGCCGCCCTTCGGCAAGGGCCTGGCGCTGAAGCCGGACGCCATCGCGAAGTCGGCGAAGGAGCGGATCGCGCAGTTCGACGTCCGCACCTCCTCGGCCGACGCGCCCGTCGGCACCCTCTCCGGCGGCAACCAGCAGAAGGTCATCGTGGCCCGGGAGCTGTCCCGGCCGCTGAAGCTCCTCATCGCCGCCCAGCCGACCCGTGGCGTCGACGTCGGGTCGATCGAGTTCATCCACAGCCAGGTCATCCGGGAGCGGGACGTCGGCACCGCTGTCATGGTGGTCTCCAGCGAGCTCGACGAGGTGATCGGCCTGGCCGACCGGATCGCGGTGATGTACCGCGGCCGGGTCATCGGCATCGTCGGCCCGGACACCCCCCGCGAGGAGATCGGCCTGCTGATGGCCGGCATCACCCCCGACGCGGCACCCGCCGTCGCGACCGGCACGACCCCGGCCGACGGCGGTGCGGCGGCCCCCGCCGCCGAGAGCCCTGGTAACGAGGACGAGGCATGACCAACCCGAACCCGGGCTCCCCGGACAAGGAGCCGGCGACCGAGGCGCACGCCGCGCAGGCCGCGCTCGGCAACACCGAACGCGCCGAGACGGCCACCTCCCCGAAGACCCGGGCCCCGGAGCCGAAGCCCTCGCTGGGCCGGCTGTTCCTGGACAACCTCTGGGCGGCGAACACCTTCACGGTGACCCTGCTGTCGCTGGTGCTGGCGATGGTCGTCGGCGCGATCCTGATGATCGTGTCCGACCCGGAGGTGCTCGCCACCTACAGCTACATCACCGCCCGCCCGACCGACGCGCTCGACGCGAGCTGGACACTGGTCAGCGAGGCGTACGGCAACCTGTTCAAGGGCGCGGTCTTCGACCCGGACGCGGTGGGCTTCCAGGCGGTGATGAGCCCGATCTCGGAGACGCTCACCTACACCGCGCCGCTGGTCTTCACCGGCCTGTCGGTGGCGCTGGCCTTCCGGGGCGGCCTGTTCAACATCGGCGCCCAGGGCCAGGCCACCATGGGCGTGATCCTGGCCGCGCTGGCCGGCTTCCTGCTGCCGCTGCCGCCCGGCCTGCACCTGCTCGTCGCGGTGCTCGCCGGCGCGCTCGGTGGGGCGATCTGGGGCTTCATCCCGGGCATCCTCAAGGCGCGTGCCGGCGCCCACGAGGTGATCAACACGATCATGCTCAACTACGTCGCCACGTACTTCCTGACCTGGATCATCGTGCAGAACGGCGTCCAGGACCCGAACCGCACGGACGCGATCAGCCGCCCGGTGGACGGGTCGGCCCAACTGCCCCGCCTCCTCGGCGACGGGCTGCGGGTGCACGCCGGCATCATCCTGGCGGTGCTGGCCACCTGGGCGGTCTGGTGGCTGCTGAACCGGTCCACGCTCGGCTTCGAGCTGCGCGCCGTCGGCGCCAACCCCGACGCCGCGCGGACCGCCGGCATCAGCGTCACCCGGACGTACGTCCTGATCATGGTCTTCGCCGGGATCCTGGCCGGCCTCGGCGGCTCCAACATGGTGCTCGGCTCCACCGCGAGCGCGCTGACCCCGCTGGTCGTCGCGCAGATCGGCTTCGACGGCATCCTGGTGGCGCTGCTCGGCCGGGTGAAGCCGTGGGGCGTCGCGCTGGCCGCGCTGCTCTTCGGCGCGCTCCAGGCCGGCGGCAACCGGATGCAGTCGTACTCGGGGATCTCGTTGGAGCTGGTCACCGTGCTCCAGGCGCTGATCGTCATCTTCATCGCCGCGCCGGCCCTGGTGAAGGCGATCTTCCAGCTCCGGGCCGCCCGCGCCGCCCGGTTGCAGACGAGCCTGGCGAAGGGCTGGTAACTCATGTCCACCATGGCTGTCGAAGACGTCGCCGTCGCCCCTGTGGACCAGGGCTTCTGGACCCGTACCCGCAAGGTCGGCGCCGTGCTGCTCGCCCTCGGCCTGCTGGCGACGGTGCTGTTCGGGGCGCTCGCCACCGGCGAGCAGGCCCGCTTCACCCTCAGCGAGGACGCGGCCGGCGCCGCGCTGAAGATCCACGGCACGGTCGGCGCGATCCTCTTCGGCCTCGTCGCCCTCGCCGCCGGCGTCGCGATGCTCGCCGGGCTGCCGAAGCGCTGGTTCACCCTCGTGCTCGGCGTCGGCCTGGTCGGCTTCGTGCTGTCGTTCCTCTGCTGGCAGGTCTCCGACGCGCCGGCCGGGCAGAACTTCATGCCGCTGGTCAACATCCTCCGGGGCACCTTCATCCTGGCCCTGCCGCTGGTCTTCGGCGCGCTGGCCGGTGTGCTCTGCGAGCGCTCCGGCGTGGTCAACGTGGCCATCGAGGGGCAGTTGCTGATGGGCGCCTTCAGCGGCGCGCTCTTCGGCAGCCTCACCGGCAACGTCTGGGTGGGCCTGGTCGCGGCGGCGATCGGCGGCGCGTTCATCTCGCTGCTGCTGGCCGTGTTCTCGATCCGCTACCTGGTCGACCAGGTGGTCATGGGCATCGTGCTCAACCTGCTGGCCGTCGGCGTCACCGGCTTCCTCTACGAGCGGCTGATGCAGACCAACGCGCAGAAATACAACAGCGCCCCCCGGTTCAGCAACTGGGAGATCCCGCTGCTGTCGGACATCCCGCTGCTCGGTCCGGCCCTGTTCCGGGGCAACATCTTCCTCTACCTCGGCCTGCTGCTGGTGCTGGTCATCCACATCGCGCTGTTTCGCACCCGGTGGGGCCTGCGCACCCGCTCGGTCGGCGAGCACCCCACCGCCGCCGACACCCTGGGCGTCAAGGTGCTCGGGCTGCGCTACCGCAACGTGCTGCTCGCCGGGGTGGTCGCCGGCATCGGCGGCGCCTCCTACACGCTGGCGCTCTACTCGTTCACCAAGAACATGATCGGCGGCAAGGGCTTCATCGCCCTCGCCGCGCTGATCTTCGGCCGGTGGAGCCCGACGGGGGCGCTGCTCGCGGCGCTCTTCTTCGGCTTCGCCGACCAGCTCGCCACGTATCTGGGCGCCATCAACAGCGTGATCCCGAACCAGTTCCTGGCCATGCTGCCCTACCTGGCGACGATCCTGGCGGTGGCCGGGCTGGTCGGTCGGGTCCGGGCGCCGGCCGCCGACGGCAAGCCGTACATCAAGGGCTGACGGGGGAGTACCACATGGAGATCGACTGGGAGCGGCTGCGGGTCGCCGCCACCGAGGTGATGCGGCACGCGTACGTGCCGTACTCGAAGTTCCCGGTCGGGGCGGCCGCGCTGGTCGACGACGGCCGGGTGGTGGTCGGCTGCAACGTGGAGAACGCCGCGTACGGCGTGGTGCTCTGCGCCGAGTGCGGGGTGGTCTCCTCGCTGCACGCCACCGGGGGCGGCCGGATCGTGGCCCTGTCCTGCGTCGACGCCACCGGCGAGCCGCTGATGCCGTGCGGCCGGTGCCGCCAGCTGCTCTGGGAGCAGGGCGGCCCGGAGTGCCTCATCGAGGCGAGGGGCGGGCCGCTGCGGATGGCCGAGCTGCTGCCGCACGCCTTCGACGTGACCGACCTGGAGGCCGTGACCGGGGAGGCCCCGGTGCCCGTGGTGCCGGAGCGGCTGGCCGCCTGGCGCGGGCGCGGCACGGTCTTCGTGCACCCCGACCTCTCCGCCGGCCAGCAGGTCTGGACGGCCTACTGGGAGCGGTCCGCGGGCGACAACGAGGGCGCCGAGACCGGCGTGCTGGAGGAGGGTCCGAGCTGGGACGAGCCGGCGGAGGCCATCGCCTGGGGCCACGCCCGTACGCCCCGGGTGGTGGTCGTGGACGCGTCCGGCGGCATCTTCTGGGCCGGCGAGGGGGAGCCGCCGATGGAGATCCCGGTTCGCTGGGGTGGTTGAGCTTCGGGGATCGGGCCGACCGTGCCCGGCTCCGGGCGGTCAGGCTAGATCCCTCCGCCGGGCACGGTCGGCCCGAGTCCTCGTGGTCGCGGTCCGCGTGCCGGTATCTGCATACGACTAGGAAGATCTTTTGTGATGAGTGGTTTTGCGGCGGTTGATGTCATTCGGGTGAAGCGGGACGGGGGTGTGCTCTCCGACGCGCAGATCGACTGGGTGGTGGACGCGTACACCCGGGGGGCGGTCGCCGACGAGCAGATGTCGGCGCTGGCCATGGCGATCCTGCTGCGCGGCATGACCGCTCCGGAGATCGCCCGGTGGACCGCCGCGATGATCGCCAGCGGGGAGCGGCTCGACCTCTCCGCCGTCGACCGGCCGACCGTCGACAAGCACTCCACCGGCGGCGTCGGCGACAAGATCACCCTGCCGCTCACCCCGCTGGTCGCCGCCTGCGGCGCCGCCGTGCCGCAGCTCAGCGGCCGGGGCCTCGGGCACACCGGCGGCACGCTGGACAAGCTGGAGTCGATTCCCGGCTGGCGGGCCGCGCTGAGCAACGACGAGTTCACCGCCCAGCTCCGCGACGTCGGCGCGGTGATCTGCGCGGCCGGCGCGGGGCTCGCCCCCGCGGACCGCAAGCTGTACGCGCTGCGCGACGTGACCGGCACCGTCGAGGCCATCCCGCTGATCGCCAGCTCGATCATGAGCAAGAAGATCGCGGAGGGCACCGGGGCGCTGGTGCTGGACGTCAAGGTCGGCTCCGGCGCGTTCATGAAGTCCGTCGAGCAGGCCCGCGAGCTGGCCCGGACGATGGTCGAGCTGGGCGGCGCGCACGGCGTGCGGACCGTCGCCCTGCTCACCGACATGTCCACCCCGCTGGGCCTGGCCATCGGCAACGCCGTCGAGGTGACCGAGTCCGTCGAGGTGCTCGCCGGGGGTGGCCCCGCCGACGTGGTCGAGCTGACCCTGGCGCTGGCCCGCGAGATGCTCGACGCGGCCGGGCTGCCGGACGCCGACCCGGAGGCCGCCCTGCGCGACGGGCGGGCGATGGACTCGTGGCGGGCGATGATCCGCGCCCAGGGCGGGGACCCGGACGCGGCGATGCCCACCGCGAACGAGGTCGAGGTGGTCCGCGCGGACATCGACGGCCACGTCGCGGCGGTCGACGCGTACGCCATGGGGGTGGCCGCCTGGCGGCTCGGCGCCGGGCGCGCCCGCAAGGAGGACCCGGTGAGCGTGCCGGCGGGGGTGGTGCTGCACCGGCGCCCGGGCGAGGCGGTGCGGGCGGGTGACCCGCTCTACGAGCTGCGCGCGCAGGACGCCGCCCGGATCCCGGCGGCCCGGGAGGACGCCGCGCGGGCGGTGCGGATCGCGCCGGTGGCGCCCGCCGCGACGCCGCTGGTCATCGAGCGGATCGGCTGAGCGCGACGGGTGCCGGGGTGGCATGGTGCCGGCCCGCTCGGACCGCTATCCTCCCTGGCCAAGGGGGGACAACCGGCGCCGAGTCGTCGCGAGCAGACAGGAACTTTCGCCGTGACCGTACCTGCCCCCGATCCACGGGAGGTGCGTGAGGCGAGCCTGGACGAGCTGTCCCGGCTGCGTCTCCCGCTGCCGCCCGCCCAGTTCCCGCTCGTGTGGGAGCCCGGCGACCAGATCGAACTCCGCCCCACGGTGGAGATCGAGGCCCGCATCGCCGTGCTGCACCTGATCCTGGCCCGCTGCTTCGGGATGCCGCCGCAGGCGGCGATGAGCTGGCTGCTCGCCTCCCACCTGGTCGACATGGTCACGCCGCCGGAGTTCCAGTTCGTGACCGGCGGCAAGGGCGACCACCGGTCGTTCGTGCTGCACCACGACGCGCTCTTCGCCCTGGCCTGGGTGCTCGGCCTGACCAAGCAGCTCGACCCGACGCTGCCGGTGGACGAGCGGCTGGTGGAGCGGATGCCACACATCCCCGAGGGGGAGACCTTCGGCCAGTGGCGGGCCCGGATCCTCACCGCCCCGCAGCACCCCGCCGACGCGGCGGCCCTGCTGGACCTGCACTACTGCCTGGACTGGGCCTACCTGGAGACGGAGCGGGCCGGCCGGACGCCGCCCGGGCTGGTCGACGCCAACGCGATCGGCCAGCGCCGGTGGGCGCTGGAGTGGGCGGTGATGCTGCGCGGGCCGTACCACGACGAGCCCCCGGGCTGGGAAGAGGTCGACCTCTCCACCTGAGGGGCGCCGGGGTCAGCGCGGTGCCGGGCGCCAGACGGTCAGCCGTACCGCGACGGTCACCCGGACCGGCTCGGCGAGGGCGGCCACCCGGTCGGCGAGCCCGGCCGGGTCGGTGTGCCAGGCGCTGGGGCCCATGCCGACCAGCGTCGCCACCTCCGGGCCGGTCAGCGCCAGCTCGCGCCGGTGTTCGGCCGCGGTCACCTCGGTGAAGTGCCCGCCGAGGCTCTCGGCTACCCGGTCGGCCTTGGCCGGGTCCACCCGCAGCAGGCCGAGGGCGCCGACCAGCTCGGTGAGGTGGTCGGCGGCAGGAGTGACCACCAGCAGGGAGCCGGCGGGGTCGAGGACCCGGTGGAACTCCGCGCCGTTGCGCGGCGCGAAGACGTTCAGCAGCACGGCCGTGCCCGCGTCGGCCAGGGGCAGCCGCTGCCAGGTGTCGGCGAGCGCCGCCGCCGCGCGCGGATGCGCCCGCGCGGCCCGGCGCAGCGCCGGCTTCGACACGTCCAGGGCGAGGCCCGCGGCGGCCGGCAGCGCCGCCAGCACCGCCGCGAGGTGCCGGCCCGTCCCCGCCCCGGCGTCCACCACCAGGGGGTACGCGCCGTCGGCGCCCGCCCCGGCCTGCTCCCCGGTCGGGGGGTGCCGGGAAGCCGCCACGTGATCGACGGCCGCCGTCGCGGCGGCGGCGAGGGCGGCCGAGATGAGGTCGTAGTGGCCGGCGGCGAGGAAGTCCGCGCGGGCGGCCACCATCTCGGCGGTGTCCCCGGCGTGCGGGGCGCGGCCGGCGAGCAGGTTGACGTAACCCTGGCGGGCCACGTCGAAGCTGTGCCGGCGTGGGCAGCGCAGCGCGCCGGCGCCACCGGTGGCGATCTCGGCCAACGGCTCGGCGCAGACCGGGCAGCGGAGCCGGTCGACGATGCGGGGGTCCACCGGCTCATTCTCCGGGTCTGGCGAGGTGGTCGACCACCCGGTGGGTCAGCGCGTCCAGCGCGGCGACCTCGTCGGGGGTCAGCAGGTCGATCAGGTGCCGGCGGACGGCCGCCACGTGGCCGGGGGCGGCGGCCTCGACGGCACGCCGGCCCTCGGCGGTGAGTGCGACGACGGCGCCGCGCCCGTCCGTCGCGCACTCCTCGCGGGTGACGAGGCCGCGCTGCTGCATGCGGGTCAGGTGGTGCGAGAGCCGGCTGCGCGACCAGAGCATCCGGTCGGCCAGCTCGCTGAGCCGCAGCCGTTGGTCGGGCGTCTCGGAGAGGTCGGAGAGGACGTCGTAGTCGGGCTCGGAGAGACCCGCGTCGCGCATCAGCTCGCGAGCCAGCTCCAGGTCGAGCAGGCGGCGCATCCGCCGGTAGCCCCGCCAGGCGCTCTGTTCCCGCTCGTCGAGCCACCGTGGTCGTTCCATGCCGGCCATCCTAGCCATCTGATTGACATGTCATCTATCCCTCCCTACGGTGGATGACATGTCAACCAATGTGGGCGTGGACGCCCGGCTGTGGGAGCTGTTCGGGGAGCGGGGCCGGGGCGTGCTGGTCACCCTGCGCCGCGACGGACGGCCCCAGCTGTCCAACCTCGACTTCCTCGCCGAACCCGGCCTGATCCGCTGCTCCACCACCGCCGACCGGGCCAAGGTGCGCAACCTGCGCCGCGACCCCCGGGCCAGCTTCCATGTCACCACCGCCGACGGCGGGGCCTACGCGGTCGCGGAGGGCGTCGTCACGCTCACCCCGCCGGCGGTGGCGACCGACGACGCCACAGTGGACGAACTGGTCGAGGTCTACCGGCGGATCCGTGGCGAGCACCCCGACTGGGCCGACTACCGGGCGGCGATGGCCGCCGACGGCCGCCTGGTGATCCGCCTCGCCGTCGACCGGGTGTACGGCTGGCGCCCCTGACGTGGTGCCGGCCGGATCGCGCGGCGGGGCGGGGCCGGTCGTGTCGGCGGTCCCGGCGGGGCGGACTAGGGTCTGAGCATGGTCGCGACAATCCGTTACGAGGACATCGTCAAGGTCCCGAAGGCGCTGCTGCACGATCACCTCGACGGCGGCCTACGGCCGGCGACGATCGTCGAACTGGCCGCCGAGGTGGGCCACGAACTGCCGACCACCGACCCCGAGGCGCTCGGCCGGTGGTTCGTCGAGGCGGCCGACTCCGGCTCCCTGGAGCGCTACCTGGAGACGTTCGCGCACACCGTCGCCGTCATGCAGACCGCGTCGTCCCTGCGCCGGGTGGCCCGGGAGTGCGCCCAGGACCTGGCCGCCGACGGGGTGGTCTACGCCGAGGTGCGGTTCGCCCCCGAGCAGCACCTGGAGCGGAACCTGACCCTGGACGAGGTGGTCGAGGCGGTGCTGGCCGGCTTCGTCGAGGGCAGCGCGCTGGCCGCCGGGGCGGGCCGGCAGATCCGGGTCGGCACCCTGCTCACCGCGATGCGGCACGCCGCCCGGTCGCAGGAGATCGCCGAGCTGGCCGTACGGCACCGCGACGCCGGGGTGGTCGGCTTCGACATCGCCGGCGCCGAGGCGGGCTTCCCGCCCACCCGGCACCTGGACGCCTTCGAGTACCTGCAGCGGGAGAACTTCCACTTCACCATCCACGCCGGCGAGGCGTTCGGCCTGCCGTCGATCTGGCAGGCGATCCAGTGGTGCGGGGCGGACCGCCTCGGCCACGGGGTGCGGATCGTCGACGACATCACCCCCGGCGCGCAGCCGGCGCTCGGCCGGCTGGCCGCGTACGTGCGGGACAAGCGGATCCCGCTGGAGCTCTGCCCGTCCTCGAACGTGCAGACCGGTGCCGCCCCCTCGATCGCCGAGCACCCGATCGGGCTGCTGCGGGACCTGCGCTTCCGGGTGACGGTGAACACCGACAACCGGCTGATGAGCGGCACGTCGATGTCGCGGGAGATGGCCCTGCTGGTGGACGCCTTCGGCTACGGCTGGAAGGAGATGCAGTGGTTCACCATCAACGCCATGAAGAGCGCCTTCATCCCGTTCGACGAGCGGCTGAAGATCATCGACGAGGTGATCAAGCCCGCGTACGGCAAGCTGCTGGGCTGACCGCGGCGGGCCGCCGCGGTCCGGCGGCCGGGTCAGCTACGGTGCGGGTGGCCGGCGAGCAGGCCGGCCACCGCGCGCAGCACCTCGCCCGCCCGGGCCGCCTCGGCGCCCAGGCCGGTCTGCCGCCGCAGCACGGCCGGCTCGGCGCGCAGCAGCGCCAGGCCGCGCCGCACGAGCACCCGGGGTGCCTTGCGCTGTTCGGCGAGGTCGCGGGCCAGCCGGCGCACGAAGGTCGCGCCCCGGGGGCGCCGCAGGGCGTACGCCCCGGCCAGGACCCCGCGCCGCCGGCACTCCTCGACGATCTCGGCCGCGAAGATCCCTTCGGCCACGAAAAGTGGCGAACCGGCGACCTCGAATGGCCGGGTGGATACCCGACGGTCCGCACCGATGGCATAGACCGGCACATCGGCCTTGCCGTCCCTGGCCAGTCGGGTAATCGTCTCCACGGCTGTCGCGGCGTCCCAGGAGCGGGGAGACTCCCAATCCACCAGGCCGTTCTGTCGCGGCAACGTAGGGTCGTCGCCGTCCTTGTAGAAGTCGTCCAGACAGAGCACCGGAAGGCCGGTTCGCTGCGCTATGTACGACTTTCCGGACCCGGAAGGGCCGGCGAGCAGGATGACGTGATGGGGGTGCTTCATTACCTTCAGTGACTCCGGCCAGACGGATTGCTATCAAATTGCATCAACATCTCATCACACCGCTGGCTGCGGCCGGCCTGGGCTTTCTCTTTCGCAGGTAGCGTGATGGAATCTCGGATGGTCCGACCCGCGGGGTCGGCCGCTGGTCCTTGTCCAGGGGCAACGCGGATCCAGAAATCGCGAGGGCGGTGACGTGAGCAAACGGCCAAAGCCGGCGGGCTCCTTCCTGTCGCGTCTGCGCCGGCCGACCGGTCGGCTCCGCGACATGCCGATCTGGTCCAAGCTCGGTCTCATCATGATCGTGCCGACCATCGCCACGGTGGTCGTGGGCACCAGTGGTCTCGTCGACCACCTGGAGACCCTCAACAACGCCAACCGCGCCGGCGACCTGGCCAACCTCGTCGGCCACTCGGGCAGCCTGGTCGACACCCTCCAGAACGAGCGGACCAACGCGCTGCGCCTGCTGGGCGTCCCGCGCAGCCAGGACAACGCCCGCTACAAGCAGGCGTACGAGCAGGCCAACGCCGAGGTGGACCGGGCCAAGCGGTCGTACTCGCAGCAGCGGGCCGAGGTCGAGGACCTGCCGAAGAACCTCGACACCCTGCTCGGCGAGATCGACCAGACGCTGATCGACCTGCCGGGCACCCGCAGCCAGGTCTTCAACGGCAAGCTCGGGCTCGTCCCGGCCATGCAGGCGTACGACGGTCTGATCGACGACCTGGTCAGCATCCGCGACTCGGCCACCCAGCTCGCCGGCGACAACGAGCTCAGCGACAAGATGCGCGCGTCGACCGCCACCGCCCGGAACAAGGAGTTCCTCTCCCGACGCCGTGACGTGGTGCACCGGGCGTTCATCCAGCAGCGGCTCAGCCCGAACCTGCGCAACGAGTACATCGCCACCAGCACCGGCTCCAGCCAGTGGCTGCAGAGCTTCCAGGTGGTGGCCAGCCAGCCGGAGCAGGAGTACTACGCCCAGGTGGTCGCCGGCCCCGACCTGCGCGAGGCGAACACCTACAACAGCTGGCTGAACGGCATCACCACCGCCGACAGCCTCACCGGCGCCCCGTTCGACGCCGACCAGTGGGACGCGGCCATGGTGGCCAACGCCAAGCTGATCCGTACGGTCGAGGCGAAGATCGACCGGGACGTCGTGGCGGGCGCGGAGGACCTGCGCTCGGACGTGCAACGGCAGGTGTTCCTGGAGACCGGCCTGCTGCTCAGCATGCTGCTGCTGGCGATCCTCTTCGCCTACCTGGTCGCCCGCTCGATGGCCCGATCCCTGCGTGACCTGCGCCAGGGCGCCCTCTCCATCGCGCAGTACGGCCTGCCCCAGGCGGTGGCCCGACTGCGCGACCCCAAGGTGACCGGTCAGCTCTCCCCGGTGCAGCTCGCCAACCAGATCGCCGAGCCGCTGCCGGTGCGCAGCAAGGACGAGTTCGGTCAGGTGACCGAGGCGTTCAACGCGGTCCACCTGGAGGCCGTCCGCACCGCCGCCGAGCAGGCCGCGCTGCGCGCGTCCGTCGCGACGATGTTCGTCAACCTGGCCCGCCGCTCGCAGATCCTGGTCGACCGCCTGATCGGTCACCTCGACCGGCTGGAGCGCGGCGAGGAGGACCCCGACCGGCTGGCCGAGCTGTTCCAGCTCGACCACCTGGCGACCCGGATGCGACGCAACGACGAGAACCTGCTGGTGCTCGCCGGCGCCGACTCCACCCGCGTGCAGCGGGAGCCGGCGGCGCTGATCGACGTGCTCCGGGCGGCCCAGTCCGAGGTCGAGCACTACACCCGCATCGAGTTCGGCGTGATCGACCGGGACATCGAGGTCTCGGCGCACGCCGTCAACGACCTGGTCCACCTGGTCGCCGAGCTGTTCGACAACGCCACCGCCTTCTCGCCGCCGGACTCGCAGGTGATGGTGGAGGCCCGGCGCGTCGGCGACCGCGCGTCGCTCTACGTGGAGGACCGGGGCATCGGGATCAGCCCCGAGCAGCTCCACGACCTCAACGAGCGGCTCGCCACGCCCCCGCAGGTGGACGTGGCGGTCTCGCGGATGATGGGCCTGGTCGTGGTCGCCCGACTGGCGTCCCGGCACAGCGTCAAGGTCGAGCTGCGCCCCGGCACCGACCGGGGGACCGTCGCCGAGGTGGTCATGCCGACCTCGGTGCTCGTGCCCCGGGCGCTCTCCGGCCGTCCCCACTCGTCGCTCGCGCTCCCGCCGCCCGGGCCGCAGTCGCCCGGTCCGGCCCCGGCCTTCGGCGGGCCACCGGCGTTCGGCAACGGCCCGGCCAACCCGCTGCCGACGCAGCGCTCCGGCGAGTCCGGCAACCAGGTCACCCTCGGTGGTCGACCGTTCGACCCGGCGTCGCGCAACGGCGCCGGCACGCCGGCCTCGGCGGGTGCGGCACGGTCCATGCCGGCCTGGTCCGACCTGACCGGCGCCAGCGGCTTCGGCGCCGCTGACGCCTTCCAGCCGCGCACGTCGAACCGCCAGCCGATCGACCCGCTGCCGCAGCGCCGGGCGGGCGACGACCAGGACGCCACGGGCCAGCAGCAGGCCGTGCCGCGTCAGCTGCCCAGCAGCCCCGAGGCCCGGCCGTACTCCGTCCCGCCGGTCTCCGCGCCGCCCGTGCCGTACGCGGGCCCGCCGGTGTCGACCCCGCCGGTTTCCTACTCCGCGCCGCCGGTGTCCGGCCCGCCGGTGTCCGGCATGCCGGTCTCGGCGTCACCCGTCTCCGGCCACCCGTACTCGGGCCCGCCGTACTCGGGTCAGTCGTACCCGGGTCAGCCGGTCTCGGCCGCGCCCTACTCCGGTCAGCCGGTGTCGGCGCCGCCGACCGGCCCGCTGCCCCAGCGTCAGGCCCCCGACGGGCCGGGGCCGAGCGCGCCGCCGCCGCCGGCCTGGCCGCCCGTCGCCGGTGCCGACCGTGACACGGCGACCCCGCCGGTGCCCGAGCGGCTGGCCGCCGCGCTGGACATGACGACCGAACTGCCGCGGGTGCCCCGCTCCGGCGCGCCGGCCCCGGCCCCCGCGCCGGCCGTTCCGCCGGCCCTGGCCGCCCCGCAGACGCGGCCGACCGCGCCGGCTGAGAGCCGGCAGCGGTACGCGGACGAGACGATGGAGCTGCCGATCTTCCGGGAGCTCGAGTCGGCCTGGTTCCGCACCCGTCGCCCCGGTTCGGAGGAGGCGGCGGCGCCCGCCGCGAAGACACCGACCAGCGGTGACGCGACCCAGCAGTTCGCCCGGGTCGACGCCGGCGGTCGGGCCGTGCAGCCGACACCACCCGGGACGACAGGTAACACACCGATGGCAGACACTCCGGCGGCCGGCGCAGCGCCGCGCGAGAACGGACCGACGGCCAACGGGGGTGCCCGCCCCGGCCTCGCCGACGGCTTCGGTCACCGGCGGTCCTCCCAGCAGCAGACGGCCGGCTGGCAGACCGCGGCCGACGACGGGTGGCGGGCCGCCTCCGCGGCGACCGAGGTGCCCGTCGCGGCGACCACCTCGACGGGGCTGCCCAAGCGCACCCCGATGGCGCAGTTGGTGCCCGGAGCGGTGGAGAAGCCCACCACCTCCGTGCAGCGGCGTACGCCTGAGGGTGTCCGGGGCCTGCTCTCGGCCTACCATCGGGGCGTGCAGCGGGGGCGTACGAACCCGTCGGACAGCAACCCGACCAGCCCGGAGGCGACTCCGGGAGGGCAGCAATCCTCGCAGTCTGGCTCAGGCCCGATGGCCGGGAGCGGGCAGAAGGAGCAAGAACGATGACAACTACGCAGGATCTCGGTTGGCTGCTGGCCAACTTCGCCGACCGGGTACCCGGTGTCGCGCACGCGGTCGCCGTCTCCGCGGACGGACTGCTCCTCGCGTCGTCACGGGACCTCCCGCGTGACCGGGCCGATCAGCTGGCCGCGATCGCGTCCGGGCTGGTCAGCCTCACCCAGGGTGCGGCCCGCTGCTTCGAGGGAGGCGCGGTGCTGCAGACAGTGGTGGAGATGGACAATGGCTTCCTGTTCCTGATGTCCATCTCGGACGGGTCGTCGTTCGCGGTGCTCGCCGCCCGCAGCTGCGACGTGGGGCAGGTCGGCTACGAGATGGCCCTGCTGGTCGACCGGGTGGGCGACGCGTTGACCCCGCAGCCGCGCGCGGCTGCGGGAATGCTGGGCTGACGACCCGTTGACCCGTGAGGTCGGCGGGACGACGACAACGACGACGGGCTCCATCCGGAGCCGGTGCCGGGTGCGAGGGAGGTGAGCGGCGACATGGCCGATCGTGACGAACCGACCGGAGCGTTGGTCCGTCCATACGCCGTGACCCGCGGTCGTACCCGCCCCCGTCTCGACATCGCGCTGGAGGCGCTCGTCGAGACGACGGTGCGCGGCCGCGCCGCTGCCAATGGCAACGGCGGTCAGGGTCGCGAGCACCAGTACATCGCCGCGCTGTGTGACGGACGTGTGCAGTCGCTCGCCGAGATCGCGGCGCGGATGCAGCTCCCGCTCGGTGTGGCCCGGGTGCTCATCGCCGACATGGCGACGGACGGCCTGGTCGCGGTCCACGAGCCGACCATCCTGGACGACTCGGACGACGCGGTGGGCACTGAACTGCTGGAGAGGGTGCTGAGTGGACTTCGCAGGCTCTGACATGTCGCACCGCCCGCCGACCCCGAGTGGGCGCGTGACGTCGGCGAAGATCGTTATCGCCGGTGGATTCGGCGTCGGCAAGACGACGCTGGTCGGCTCGGTCTCGGAGATCACGCCGCTGACGACCGAGGCCATCATGACCTCCGCCGGCGTGGGCGTCGACGACACCCGGCAGGTGCCGGGCAAGACGACGACCACGGTGGCGATGGACTTCGGCCGCATCTCGATCGACCGTGACCTGATCCTGTACCTGTTCGGTACACCGGGCCAGACCCGGTTCTGGTTCATGTGGGACGAGTTGGTCCGCGGCGCGATCGGCGCGGTCGTGCTGGTGGACACCCGCCGGCTGGCCGACTGCTTCGCGGCGATCGACTTCTTCGAGCATCGGCGGCTGCCGTACCTGGTGGCCATCAACTGCTTCGACGGGATGCAGTACCACGACCCGCAGGACGTCCGGGACGCGCTCGCGATCTCCGGCGACGTGCCGGTGGTGGCCTGCGACGCCCGCAACCGGGAGTCGACGAAGCACGTGCTGATCTCGCTGGTCGAGTACGTGCTGACCATGCGGCGCTCGCGCGCCGTGGCGCCGGCCTGATCGACGCGACCCGCGCCCGGTGACGGCTCCGGCCGCCACCGGGCGCTCGTCGCTGCCCGCACACCGTGGGCGGGGACGTCGCCCACGCGGTACGCCGGGTCGCTGCGCCTCAGGGCGGCGGGACGCTGTCCGGGCCGCCGGGGCGCTCGGCGGTGGCGGGCCGACGCCGGGTCAGGACACCCGCGTCCAGGCGCCCGCGCTGACCGTGTAGACGCCCAGTGAGCCCTGGTCCATCCCGCCGTGCCGGATGGGGGTGAAGGAGTACATCCCCGCCATCCCCTCGGTGACCTGGTTCTGCAGGAACGCGCGGATGCGTCCACGGTCGACGCTGGTGGACAGCCGGGCCGCGTCGGCGACCAGCTGCACCGCGTCGGACGCGTACGGGGCGAAGCCGCTGAACCCGCCGTGCCGCTGGACGTAGCGGTAGACGAACTCCTTGCGGTCCAGGGCCGACATGGTGGTGTTGGCGAGCATCGCCCCGCCCAACGAGGTCGGGTGCACGGCGTACGCGCCCTCCAGGAGCGCCGCGTTCGCGCCCTGCAGGGTCTGCTCGGCGACCGCACCCGCGTCGAGGAACACCGGCCCGTCGTAGCCGGCCCGGCGCAGCGCCCCCACGGCGGCGGCCGAGTCCGGGGCGGTCGCCCACACCACCACCGCGTCCGGGCGGGAGCCGGTCGCGGCGCGGGCCGCCCGACGGAGGTCCTCGCCGGTGCGGGGCAGCCGGGTGGTGGCGGCCAGCGCCACCCCGGCCGTACGCAGTGCCCCCGTCATCGCCCCCACGCCCGAGTCGCCGTGCAGCCCGTGCGCGGCCAGCAGTGCGACCCGGGAGAGCCGCTGCGAGGCGATCAGCCGGGCCAACCGGCGGGCCATGTCGCCGGCGTCCGGGGTCATCTTGAAGACGTACGTCCGCTGCGCCAGCGGCAGCACGATGCCGTCGCCGAAGGCGAGGGAGAGGAACGGCACCCGCTCCTTCTGCGCGACCCCCACCAGGGCCATCGAGGTCTCGGCGACAGTCCCGCCGAGCAGGGCGTGTGCGCCGTCGTCGCGGGCCAGGGCGGTGGCCTGCCGGGCCGCCAGCGCGGGATCGCCGGCGTTGTCCCGCACCTCCAGCCGTACGGCGCGGCGGAGGTTGCCGATGGGCACGCCCCTGGCGTTGAGCGACTCGAGGGTGATCTCCAGCGCCCGCTGCTGGAGTACGCCGAGTGCGGCGCCGGGACCGGTCAGTTCGAGACTGACCCCGATCAGCAGCTCCTGCCCGTCCCCCGTGACCGTCCTGCCCGCCTCGCCCTCGCCCGCCTCGCCGCGCCCGCAGGCGCTGAGCAGGAGCGTGCCGGCCGTCGCGGCCAGCAGGCCACGACGGGTGAACGCGGAGCTGCCGGTCGCCGATGTCGCCATGAGAGTCGCCTTCCCACCCGGCGGCCCCTGCCGCCGGCTGTTCCGCCGGTATGCTCCCGGCCGCCGCGACGTGGCGTCAAATTATCCGGGTGTGGGCAGGGACACGCAGGTGGGAGGCGGTTTCCCGACGATCAGGAGCGGTAGCCGGCGGAGCGGTACTCGTATTCCCGGTCGTCGTCGCGGTCGCCCGTGTCGCGGGTGAAGTCCCAGCCGCCGGCGGCCTCGCGCCCGGGCCGACCGCCGACCGCGAACCCGCCGATCTCCTGCCCGCGGCGCCAGCCGCGGAAGTAGCCGGTGGTGTTCTCCGCGAGGCTCGCCGCGTCGCGGACGATCCGCAGTGGCCGCTCGTCGCGCAGCGGGGAACCGGGGACGAGGTTGGCCTGAGGGACCCGCTTGGGCAGCCCGGCCGGCGTCTCGGCACCGACCGCCGGGCGGGCGGCCTGCTCGGCCGCCTGCCAGCCGGTGTCCGCGGTGGTCTTCCACTCCAGGTCGGACTCGTCGTCGTCATGCCCCACGAACCAGGCGGACTTGGCCTGGGCGAAGATCAGCAGGTCCCCGTCGCCCTCGTCGGACACGGGCGGGGGACGGCGCTCCATCGGGGGCGCCGGTCGGTACTCCGCCGCCGGTCGCTCGTCCCGGGGGGCCGGCCGTGCACCGCGCGCGGCCTCCTCGCGGTCGACCAGCCGCAGCGGTGGCGTCTCGGGCTGCGCGTCGGCGGCCGGACCCGACCCTTCACGCAGGGCGCGGTCGGCCAGCGGCGGCGGCTCGACCAGCCGCAGCGCCGGGGGCTCCTGGGGCAGGTCGTCGGCCAGCCACGGCGGGGTGACGCGGCGCTCCGCCCCCGGATCGGTCGCGGCGTCGACGCCGCGACCGCCGTAGGAGCCGGCGACCGGGTTCTTGGCGGAGCTGTCGCCCGGGTCCTCCGGGTTGTTGACCAGTGGCCAGTTCGCCCGGGAACCGGGGGGAGCGGGCTCCGTCCGGTTGGCGGGGGGAGTGGGTTCCTGGCCCGGCCGGGGCGTCGGCACGGGCACGCTGGTGGCGCTGAAGCCACCCGTGGGCGGGTTCGGCTCGCCGTTGGTCTTCGGGCGCGGCGGGATGACGGTGCGCTGGCGCTCTGCGCGGGCGTTCTGGATCGCCGCGGTGGTCAGCGTGGGGCGGAACGGCTCCCCCGCCTCGGCCGGCGGCACGGTGCCCCGCTGCGCCGGGGCGATGGGGGTGATGCCCGGCGGCGGAGGCGGCGGGGCGGACACCGGACGGTTGGTCGGTCCGTCGATCCGGCTCGGCAGCGACCCGGGCCGAGCGGGGGGCGCGGAGACCGGGGGGCCGGCGACCGCGGCCGGCGTCACCGGCATCGGCGCGACCGGAGGCGGGGTGACGGGGGCCGGTGCGACCGGCGGCGGACCGAGCGGCCGGGGGGCCGGGGGCGGCGTCGCGCCGGAGACGGGCTCGGGCCGGCTACGGCGGCCACCGCCCGGGGCGGGCTCGGGCTCGGCGTGCCGGAGGGCGCGCAGCCCACCGGTGGGGGCGAGACCGGGCAGGGCGCCGACGCCCGGCGTGCGGCCGGGCAGGGCACCGCCGGCCGGGGTGAGACCGGGCGCCTCGGCGAGCGGTTCGCCGTGGCCGCCGGCGGCGCGGCGGCCCGGAGCCGGCGCGACGGGCGTGCCGACCCGGTCGTTGAGCGCGCCGACCAGGGCCTGGCAACCGGCGTCGCAGGCGCGGACGGAGGCGACCGCCTGCCGCACGGTGTCCGCCACGGCAGAGGTGAGGGCGCGGTTGACGGTGGCCCGCCGGGGCGTCTCGCTGATGGCCACCCGCAGGGCGGTCACCGCCGAGGTGAGCTCGTCGGTGTCGGCGACCCCGTCGGCGGCGAGCCGCGCCGCGACCGCCTCGGCGGGTGCCGGAGCGTCGTCGCCGCGACCCACGGTGCCGCTCAGCATGCCGGGCTCGGGCAGGGCGTCCAACACGGCCAGCGAGACCGGCTCGGCCGGGTCCGGGTAGGCGCGCAACGCGGCCGGGTAGAGCTCGCGGAGCACCTCCCGCAGCGCGACGGCGGCGGAGTGCCGACCGCTGGCCAGGGCGGCGTGCGCGGCGAGGACCTGCTTGTAACCGGCGAGGTCGCGGGGAGCGGGCAGGGTGACGGCGGAAAGGGCGCCGGCCTGCAGGGCGCGGGCGAGACCGACCGCACGCCGCTCGGCCGGGGGCGACTGCATCTCCTCCAGGGAGTCGTCGTCGGCGAACCGCTCGGCGAAGTCGTCGACGGAGTCGTCGTCCGCGATCGCCAGCGGACGGCCGGCGGCGCTGAGCAGCGAGGTGACCGTGTGGTCGTCGCTGTCGGCGGCGATGGCCGCACCGCTCGGCCCGCCCGACCGCTCCACGAGCAGCGAGACCAGCCGGGCGTAGCCGGCCGGGTCGTCGCCGATCTCGCAGACATGCAGCAGACGGCCTGCGTCGTCGACCACAGCGGACGTCAGCGTCGAACCGGCCGAGACCGGTCGGTCGGCCGGATCCGCCGAGGCCAGACCGCAGTACACGCGCACGAGCGCCACGGCGTCGTCCTCCTCCCGGGACACAAGGCTTTCACTGCCAGAGACTGATGCTCCCCGTAAAGGGTCAGTCGCGCCAGTCCACGACCGCAGAGATCTTGCCGACAATGGTGCGCCAACCCAGACTTGCGGTTTGTGCCCCGATTTTCCTCAGCCGGCGCCGGCCGAAGAACGCGCCGACGCCACCGTCGACCGTGGCACGCAGCGCCTCGTCCAGGTTGTCGAGGCTGGAGCCGGCGGAGAGCATGTCCAGCACCGCGGGCAGCCGCAGCGCGTACGCCAGGTCGCGGGCCACCTCGCCGGCCTCGATGAGCAGCGTCGGGTCCCAGGTGTCGTGCCCGCCGCGCAGGTTCTCCACCACCAGGTCGAGCTCGTAGATGTCCTCGTCGAGCGGCGCGATGTCGGCCGGTTCCACCCGTTCGGACAGTTCGTTCCAGCTGTCCAGTTGGGAAAGGTCGTTGGGTGCGCCGGAACGGATGAAACTGACCAGCGACTCGGGCGTCTTGAAGAGCAGCAGACTTCCGCGGTGACTGAGGAAGACCGGCACCTCCTCGTCGCCCGCCTCGTCCTCGTCCTCGTCCTCGTCCTCGGAGGCGGTCCCGGCGTCCTCGTCGTCGGTCGCGTCGCGGCGGCCCTTGGCCTCCTCCTCGTCGCTCTCGGCGAACTCCTGGGCGACCTCCTCGTCGAGGATGACGACGGACTCGTCGTCGTCCTCCTCGTCCTCCTCCACGACCTGGCGGCGGGCGAGGAACGGGTCGTCCTGGTCGCGCTCGGCGACGTCGGTCGGGGTCAGCTCCCGCGCCGGCCGGTACGCCCGCAGCGTGTAGCCGGTGCCGGCGGGCAGCGCGATCTCCACCGGGTCGATCCGCAGCTCTTCCCAGAGGGCGCGGGCGGCCTCGGTCGAGACGGTTGCGGTGCCGGACTCGGCCGGGGCGTCGGCGTCGTCGAGCTCGAGCTCGGGCTCGTCGGCGTCGGGCCGTTGGGGCGACTGGCGGGCCACGCTGACCTCCGTGTGCTTCGGGTTGCCCACCGGCGTCCGCCGCCGGCGAGTGACTCTGGGCACATACCCTAGTGGGCGTCTCCGGGAGGCCGGTGCCGCACCCCGGTGGCGGAGCCGGCCGTCGACAAGTAGCGTTGCTACACATGAAGGCCCAGGCGCTGCACGGACACCTCGACGCGTTGCTGCTCGCGGTGCTCGAGGCGGGTTCGCTGCACGGCTACGCGATCATCGAGGCGCTGCGCAGCCGCAGCGACGGCCAGCTCGATCTGCCGACCGGCACCGTCTACCCGGCCCTGCGCCGGCTGGAGCGGGCCGGCCACGTGGCCAGCACCTGGAGCACCGTCAACGGGCGGGAACGGCGGACGTACCAACTCACCGACGAGGGCCGGCGGGCGCTGGCCGGCGAGCGGTCCGGGTGGCACGAGTTCCGTTCCACCGTCGGCCGCTTCCTCGACACCGACACCCCGACGTCCGCGCCGGCCTGACCGGAACCGCCCGACCGGCCTTCTCCGGGGCGGCAGGACCGGAACCGCCCGACGTGTCCCGGCCCGCGCGGTGGCAGCAGGACCGCGGTCAGCGGGTGGCGAGCAGCCAGGTGCGGGCGGCCCGGGCCAGCCAGAGGTAGCCGGCGGCGGCCACGACCGCGCCGATGATCATCGGTGGCCAGGTGAGCGCGGCGTCCCAGAGGCCGACCGACCACGCGAAGAGGGCGGAGCCGGTCAGCACGCCGAGGGCGAGGATCCCCGTGAGGGCGGCCCCCACCGTCCGGTCGGCGGCGCCGTCGCCCCGCGCCGACCGACCGGCCCGCAGCAGCCCGAGCGCGGCCAGCGCGAACGCCGCCGCCCAGACCCAGCCCACCGACGCCGACAGCACCTGGTAGCCGGCGGGCGGCGGGGAGCCGCCCCAGCTCGACCCCTGCCAGGTGAGGTCGCCGGCGACGAACGCGACCGCGGCGAGCGCGACGACCCGTAGCGACAGCCCGCGCAGCGCACCCGCCGCCAGTTCCACCTGGTAGGCCGGGGCGAGCTGCGCCGGCGAGCCGAACTCGGCCACCGCCCGACGCTGCGCCTCCGTCGCCGTCAGCCCGCCCTCCCGGTACGTCTCGACGGCGTCCAGCAGCCCGTGCCGCGCCTCGGTCAGCAGGTCGGACTTCAGCCGGCGCGGCCCCCGCAGGTGCGCGTCCAGCTCCCGCAGCCGTTGCTCGACCATCGTCGCGTCGTCCTCGCCCCGCATGGCCCCACCCTGCCACGGCGCCGCGGCGGACGTCGTCGGGGAGAACCCTGGCCGGACCCGGAGCCCGCGAGCCGTACGGCCGCCGGAGGCGTCAGGGGCGCAGCGCCAGGTATCCGCGCTCGGCCGCCTCCTGGATCAGCCACTGGTCCCGGTACCACCCGGGGGCGGCGACCAGTTCGGCGTGCCGGCCGCGCTGCGCCACCCGGCCCGCGTCCAGCACGACGATCTCGTCCAGCCCGGCGAGCCCGTGGAGCCGGTGACTGATCAGCAGCACGGAGTGCCCGGCCGGGGTGGCCGCCAGCGCGGAGGCGAGCACCGCGTCGGCGGCGGCGGGGTCGAGCCCCTCGGTCGGCTCGTCGAGCACCAGCACTCCCGGCGCCGCGAGCAGCGCGCGGGCCAGCGCGAGCCGCTGCCGCTGGCCGCCGGAGAGCTGGCCGCCCTCCTCGCCGACCACGGTGTCCCAGCCGTCGGGCTGCTCGCGTACCCACTCCAGCAGCCCGGCCGCCGCGGTCGCCGCCGCCAGCTCCTGCTCGTCGGCGTCGGGCCGCCCGAGCAGCAGGTTCTCCCGCACCGAGGCGTGGAAGACGTACGCCTCGGCGAGCAGGCCGCCGACGGCGCGGGGCAGTTCGTCGGCCCGGTACGCCGGCAGCTCCCGCCCGTCCAGCGTGATCCGCCCGTGTGCGGGGCGCACCGCGCCGGTGAGGACGGCGGCCAGCGTGCTCTTGCCGGCGCCGCTCGGCCCGACCACCGCGACCCGACGGCCCGGCGGCAGGTCGAGGCTGAACCCGTCCAGGGCGGGCGGGGCACCCTCCCGGTACCGGACGGTCACCTCCTCGAACCGCACGTCGTACGGGCCGGGGCCGACCTCCGCGCCGCCGGCGGCGGCCGGACCGGCCGGAGCCTCCAGCAGGGCGGCGACCCGGTTCAGGCCGGTCCGCAGCTGGGTCCACTGCCGGGCGGCCCCGACCAGTGCCAGCGCGATCTCCACGGCGGCGAGCGTGCCGACCGCCAGGACGCCGACCAGCACCCCGTCCACGCCGTCGGCGAGTGCGGCGAGCACCACCGCACCGGCGGTCAGTCCGGCCACCAGCACCCCGGCCGCGTCGACGGCGAAGCCGGTGGCGGCGAGCCGCCGCTCCAGGCGGGCCAGCCGTCGGGCGCGTGTCCCGGCAACCTCCAGCGCGTGCCCCGTGGCGCCGAACGCGGCCAGGTCGGCGGCGCCGTGGGTGAGGTCGACCGCGTCGGTGGCGAGGGCGCCGCGCAGCGGCGCCAGCTCGGCGGCCGCGCGGCGGGTCAGCGCGGTGGCCAGCGCGGGCAGCGCGACCCCGGCGACCAGCAGGCCGACGGCGAGCACGCCGGCGGCGGCCGGTGACATCAGCGCCGCCCCGCCGACCGCGAGCACGCTGACCAGCGCCGCGGCCGAGGCCGGCACCAGCACCCGCAGCAGCAGGTCCTGCACCGCCTCCACGTCGGAGACGAGCCGGCTCAGCGCGTCGCCGGAGCGCTGCCGCGCCACCGGACGGGCGGCGAGCGTGCCGAAGACCCGGGCCCGGACGTCGGTGATCAGGCGCAGCACGGCGTCGTGCCCGGCGAGGCGCTCGGTGTAGCGGAGCACCCCCCGGCTGATCGCCAGCGCGCGGACCGCCACGATCGCCACGGTGAGGCGGTCCAGCGGGGGCTGGCCGGCGGCGCTCATCAGCAGCCAGGTCGCGGTGGCCATGAGGGCGAGGCCGGCGAACTCGGTGGCGGCGGCGAGCAGCCCCGCGCCGATCAGCCGGTTCAGGTACGGCCGGGCCAGCCGCAGCACGGCCCGCTCGGCGGAGCCGGCGCGGCCCGGTGCGGGCCGGTTGTCGTCCGCCCGCCCGGCGTCGGTGCCGGGCGCGTCAGCGGGCCGGCTGACCGGCCGGGGACCGGCGGTGCTCCGCTCGTCCGTCATCGGGTGGCCTCCCCGGCCGCCGTGGGCGTCAGCTCCGTGACCAGGCCGTCCTCGACCCGCAGGATGCGGTCCGCGTCGGCGAGCAGCGCCGGCCGGTGCGCCACCAGCAGTGCCGTCCGGCCGGCCACCAGTCGGCGGGTGGCGTCGAGCACGACCGCCTCGGCGGCGGTGTCCAGGCGGGCGGTCGGCTCGTCGAGCAGCACCACGGGCGCGTCCCGCAGGAAGGCACGGGCAAGGGCGACCCGCTGCCGTTGCCCGCTGGACAGGCCGTGCCCGCGTTCGCCGAGGACGGTGGCGAGCCCGTCGGGCAGCCCGGCGACCACGTCGTCCAGGGCGGCGTCGTGGACCGCCGTGGCGAGCGCGGCGTCCGGGGTGTCGGGGGCGCCGAGCCGGATGTTGTCGGCCAGCGAGGCGGCGAAGAGGTGGGCCCGCTGCGGCACCCAGGCCACCTGGCGGCGCCAGCCGTCGGCGTCGGCGTCGGCCAGGTCCACCCCGCCCACGGTGACCCGACCGGTGGTCGGAGAGACGAAGCCGAGCAGCAGGCCGAGCAGGGTGCTCTTGCCGGCGCCGCTCGGCCCGATCACGGCGACGCGCTCGCCCGGCCGGATGGTCAGCGTGACGTCGCGCAGGGCGGTGGTCCGCTCGTACGCCACGGTCACCGCCTCGAACCGGATCTCGCCGCGGCCGTCGGGGACGGTCGCGACCCCGCCGCGCGCCGTCGGCGCGGGGGCGGCGGCCGACAGGGTGAGCGCCTCGTCCAGCGCGGTGAGCCCCTCCATGCTGGCGTGGAACCGGGCGCCGGCCGCCCGCAGCGGCAGGTACGCCTCGGGGGTGAGCAGCAGCACCAGCAGCGCGGTCTGCAGGGTCAGGCCGCCGCCGAGCAGCCGTACGCCGACCGGCACGGCGACCAGCGCCACCGAGAGGGTGGCCACCAGCTCCAGCACCAGGGCGGACAGGAACGCGATCCGCAGCGTCTTCATGGTCGCCACCCGGTGGCCGTCGGCCATCCGGCGGACCACCTCGGTCTGCGCCCGCGCCCGGCCGAACGCGCGCAGCGTGGGCAGCCCGGCGACCATGTCGAGGAAGTGGCCGCCGAGCAGGGAGAGCCGCCGCCACTGCCGCTCGGTGGCGGCCTGCGCCTGCCAGCCGAGCAGCGCGCCGAAGATCGGGATCAGCGGCAGGGTGACCGCGATGATCAGCGCCGAGCTCCAGTCGGCGACGAAGATCCGGGCCAGCACGGCGACCGGCACGGTGACGCTGAGCACCAGCTGCGGCAGGTAGCCGGTGAAGTAGGCGTCCAGCGCGTCCAGCCCGCGCCCGGTCAGCGTGGCGAGCTGCCCGGCGCGCTGCCCGGCGACCCAGCCGGGGCCGTGCCGCCCGACCGACGCGAGCAGGTCGGCCCGCAGCGTCTCCTTGACCGTCGCCGCGACCCGCGCCGACACCGTGCCCTGTGCCCAGACCAGCAGCGAGCGGGCGGCCACCGCGGTGGCGAAGCCGGCCAGCGCGGGCCGGTCGAGTCGTCCTTCGAACGCGGTCGCCAGCAGTGCGGCCAGCGCCGTGGCCTGCGCGACGACCAGCCCCGCGGCCAGCACGCCGAGCAGCGCGAGCATGGCGAGGTCGCGCCGGGCCCCCGGGACCCGACGCAGCAGACGCGGGTCGAAGGGACGGCGGTTCACCAGTACACCGGTGCCCTGCCGTCGGTCCGTCCCCGGAACACCCACCAGCACATCGCCTGAAAGCCTAGTAGGGCCGGCAGGAGCGGCAGCGTCACCCAGCCCAGCAGCCGCAGCGTGGGTGTGCTCGCCGCCGCGTCGGCCACGGTCAGCGACGCCCCGGGGTCGACCGTGGAGACCAGCGCGTAGGGCCAGATGGTCGCGCCGGCCAGGACCACCGGCAGCGCCAGGGACGCGCAGGTGGCGGCGAAGGCCAGCCCCGGCCGCCGCCGCGCGAGCGCCGCCCGCGCCGTCAGCAACGCCGCGACCAGCAACGACAGCAGCAGTACGGCCACCACCGGCTGCCGCGCGGCGGCGCGTACGTCGGCGGAGAGCAGGCCGAGGACGGCGGCCGCGCCGACGGCGGTGAGCGCCACCGGGACGAGCCGGGCGGCAATTAGCCCGACCGGTGCGGCGTCGGCGGCGGGCAGCCGCAGCGTGAGGAAGGTCGCACCGTGCAGGGCGACCAGCGCGACGACGGCGAGGCCGGCGGCGGCCACGAACGGGGTGAAGAGGTGACTGACCCCGGCGACGTGGCCGTCGGCGCGCAGCGGTACGCCCTGGAGCAGCCCGGCCAGCACGGCCCCCCAGCCGAGCGCGGCGAGCACGCTGCCGACGACCACGACCCGGTCCCACCAGGCGCGGGCCCGCTGCCCGTCGGGGCGGCTGCGCAGTTGCACGCCGGCGGTCACCAGGACGACCCCGGTCAACGCGCCGAGCACCGCCGGGTAGAAGCCGGCGAGCAGTTCCCCCTCCAGCACCGGGAAGGCGCCGAACAGGATGCCGACGGCGGCCACCAGCCAGACCTCGTTGCCGAGGAAGAACGGGCCGACCGCGTTGAGCGCGGCGCGGCGGCGGGCGGGGTCGGTGTGCCGGGCGAGCAGCAGGCCGACGCCGTAGTCGTAGCCGCCGAGCACCAGGTAGACGGCGAAGAAGAGGCCGAGCAGGGCGTACCAGGCGAGTTCCACGGTCGTCTCCTCAGGCGAAGGCGGGCTCGGGTTGGGGGTCGACCGGTGGCTGGTCGGGACGGCGGCCCAGGGCCGGGTCCTCGGCGCCCCGGGCGGCGTGCCGGGCCAGCAGCACCCAGTTGGTGACGGCGAGGGCGCCGAGCAGCAGGCTGAAGCCGGTCAGCGAGGTGAGCATCAGCCAGGGGCTGACCGGCGACACCGCCTTCTCCACGGGCAGCAGCCCGTACGCGGCCCAGGGCTGGCGGCCGACCTCGCGGGCGATCCAGCCGAGGATCAGCGCGACGAACGGCAGCGGCAGGGCGAACTGGAGGATCCGTAGCGGGACGCGCAGCCGGATCACCCAGTCGCGCCAGAGCAGCGGGAGCATCAGCCAGAGCATGCCGAGGGTGAAACCGATCAGAATCATGAACCCGAGGCCGACGTCGGCGAGGGCCGGCGGGGTGTAGTCGCCGGGGCCGAACCGGGCGGTCCAGTCGGCGATCAGCGGCGCGGCGGCGGGGTCGTCGCCGAACTTGGTGGGCTGCACGTCGCTGATCGCGAAGAACTGGGCGAAGCCGAAGCCCTGCACGAAGAAGATCGCCACCGCCGAGGTGATCAGGCCGATGCGTAGCCCCTTGCGGTGCAGGGCGAAGTCGTCGGTGCGCCGGAGCAGGTGCCACGCGCTGACCGCCGCCATCAGCATCCCGCCGACGAGCAGCGCCGCCGTGACGACGTGCCCGAAGGCCACGCGGAAGGTGGGGTTGTCCAGCAGCGCGGAGAAGTCGGTGAGGTGGGCGACCCCGTCGCGCACCTCGTAGCCGACCGGGTTCTGCAGCCAGGAGTTCGCCACCATGATCCAGAACGCCGAGGCGTACGCGGTGATCGCGACGCCCCAGAGCAGGGCGAGGTGGACGCCCCGACGCAACCGGTGCCAGCCGAAGATCCACATGCCGAGGAACGTCGACTCCAGGAAGAAGGCGACCAGCGTCTCGATGGCCAGCGGGGCGCCGAAGACGTTGCCGACGTAGCGCGACAGCCCGCTCCAGTTCAGCCCGAACTGGAACTCCATCACGATGCCGGTGGCGATGCCGAGCACGTAGTTGATCACGTAGAGCTGGCCCCAGAAGCGGGTCAGCCGTTCGTAGACCGGCTTGTCGGTGATCACCCAGGCGGTCTGCAGACCGACGAGCAGGGTCACCAGGCCCAGGGTCACCGCCACGAAGAGGAAGTGGATCGAGGTGGTGGTGGCGAACTGCAGGCGGGCGAGGAGCAGGGTGTCCATGGCCGGCTCTCCCGTACGGTTGGCTCTCTTGTCGTAGCGAGCCTACACGTAGATTCCCTACACATAACTACTATGGCCCGTCGTAGGCGATCCTACGACGACTTGTAGTAGCTGTGGGGGAGGGTGACGGGCGCGTCGCGTACGGGGGACAGGACCGGGTCCCAGCATGGCCGCACGCGCTCCACGCAGCGGTAACTCCGGCAGGCCGCAGCCGCGCCGGAGCGTGCGGTGTCAGCTCAGGAAGAGGGAGACCGGCAGGGCGGCCACGTTGGTCGCCACGACCAGCGCGGCACCGCCGAGCAGCCGGGGCGGCCGGTCGGTGACCAGGAGCCGCTGCACGCGGACGTCGAGGTCCCGGTCGCCCAGCCCGAGGGTGCCCGCCGGGGTGATCCGGTTGCCGGCCGCGGCGAACCGGCGCAGCGCACCGGCCAACGGGGCGTCGGCGTGCGCCTCCCGGGCCTTGTCGTCGGCCCGCATCTCGACCAGCAGGGCGACCCGCTCGTGCGCCTCGCGGACCCAGGCGAACCAGGGCAACGCCCGGCTGAGCGCGGTGAACGGCAGCAGCACCAGATCGTGCCGCTCCTGGGCGTGCGCCCGCTCGTGCGCGAGCACGGCCGCCAACTCGGCGCTGTCGAGCAGGTCGAGGGCGCCCGCGCTGACCACCACCCGGGGTCTCATCCCCGGCAGGCAGTACGCCGCCGCGCTCGGATGGTCGAGCACCAGCGCCCCGGGAACCGTCGGGTCCCGGCGGGCGACCAGGGCGAGCAGGTCCCGGTGTCGACGCTGGGCGCGTACGGTGCCGTGGATGCTGCGCACGGTCGTGGTCAGCAGGACCGCGCCGATGCCGAAGCCCACCCCGACGGCGGCGAGGTGCGGTGCGCCCAGCCCGACGGGCAGGGTGCCGTGGGCGAGGTCGGTGGCCAGGGCGACCAACGCGCTGCCGGTCGGCCGGTCGTAGGCGGACAGCCCCAGCGCCATCGGCACGCCCATGGCGGAGAGCCCGAGGGCCAGCCCCACCGCCTGCCAGCAGACGATCGCGACCCGAGGGCTGCGCCACGTCCAGGTGGAACGGGACAGCACCTGCGCGGTCAGCCAGCAGGCCAGCATCGACGCGGCGAAGTGCAGGGCGTACGCCACGACCGCCGCCCTACCGGTCCGCTGCCTTGTCGGCCCGGGACGGTCGGCTGACCCCGTCGGCCGACGGCGCCTCGACCCGGTCGGTCAGCGCGCCCCCGTCGTGCCCCGCCGCTGCGGCCTCGGCCCCGAGGGCGGCGCGCAGCACCTCGGCCTCGGTGCCGGTCACCGAGCGCGCGAAGCGCACCAGCGCGGCGTCCCGGCTGCCGCCGAGGTCGAGGGCGTCGAGCATGAGCTGGGCGATGTACGCCTCGCGGCTGGCGGCGGCCCGGTAGCGCCAGGCCCGCCCCTCCCGCTCGCGCCGCACCATGCCCTTGCCGGCGAGCCGGTCCAGCACGGTCATCACCGTCGTGTACGCCAGTTCGCGGCCGTCCAACGCGTCGGCCACCTCGCGCACGGTGATCCCGTCCGATGTGCCCGGGACCGAGTCCCACAGCACGTCCATCACCGCACGTTCGAGATCACCAAGCCGAGTCACGCCGCAATCCTACCCCCGGTAGTAGAACCTTTCCGCGCCAGCACACCCCGGGGCCGGCTCCCGGCGCTCGCCCCGCCGGGGCACGGCACCGCCCGGCACCGCAGCCGTGGACCGGGGCGGTGGCCTGCGGTGACGCCGGACGCGCAACGGCTTCAGCCGGCGCGTCCGGCACCGCGGTCGGGCGCGCCCATGTCCCCCGTCGACGGCGTGCCGTCGGCGAGCCCGTAGCGCAGGTACACCGTGCCGCTCGGGCCGGCCGCCGGCGGTTCGAGGAGGGTGAGGTTCGTGGGCACCGCGCCACCGTCGAACACCTTCTTCCCGACGCCGAGCACGATCGGGTGCACCCAGAGGTCGAGCCGGTCGAAGAGCTTCTCGCGCAGGAGGGTCTGCACCAGGTTGAGGCTCCCGACGACCTTCACGTGCTCGTGCCGGTCACGGATCTCGCGCACCGCGCCGGTCAGGTTCGGGCCGAGCCGGGTGGACCCGGCCCACGAGAGGTCGGGCCTGCCGCGGGAGGCCACGTACTTCGGGATCCTGTTGAAGAGCCTGGCGATCCCGTCGTCCTCGCCGCCCTCCTGGTGCGGCCAGTGGGCGGCGAAGATCTCGTACGTCCGGCGGCCGAGCAGGAGCGCGTCCGTGCCCTCGTACGCGGCACCGACCTGCGCCCCGGAGACCTCGTCGAGCAGGGGCGCCTGCCAGCCGCCGAACGGGAACCCCGCCGGGTCCTCGTCGGGACCGCCGGGCGCCTGCCCGACGAGGTCGAGGGTCGCGAACAACTCGATGTGGATGAGGCCCATGCCCTGCTCCCGATGAGTCGGTCGGCCGGGACGCCCCGGCACTCCCCGCTCACGATAGGTCACGGACCGCTTCCGCACCGGTTGCCGCCCCCGGGTCACACCCCCTTGGGATGCCAGACTGTCTTGGTCTCCAGCAGGGTGGTCATCCGGGTGATGCCCGGGTCGGCGGACCAGTCGTGGTCGACCGGGGCGGGCCGCAGCACCCGCTTGAGGTTCTGCGCCGCCCCGACCTCCAGCTCCGTCGCCAGTTCGGCGTCGGAGACGCCGGTCAGGTCGAGGGCGTTGACGTCCATGTGGGCGGCCAGCGCCGGCACGGTCTCGGTGATCCGGCCGGTGAGCAGGTTGACCACGCCGCCGGGCAGGTCGGAGGTGGCGAGCACCTCCGCCAGGGTCACCGCCGCCAGGGGCTGCGTCGGGGAGGTCGCCACCACGACGGTGTTGCCGGTGACGATCGCCGGGGCGATCACGCTGACCAGACCGAGCAGCGCCGGGGACTCCGGGGCCACCACGGCCACCACGCCGGTGGGCTCGGGCGCGGACAGGTTGAAGTACGGCCCGGCGACGGGGTTGGCGCCGCCGTACACCTGCGGGAGCTTGTCGGACCAGCCGGCGTACCAGACCCAGCGGTCCACGGCCGCGTCGACCTCGTCGCCGGGCACGCCGAGGGCGACGAACTGCTCGCGGCGGCCCTCCAGCATCTCGGCGACCCGGTAGAGGATCTGACCCCGGTTGTACGCCGTCGCCCCGGCCCAGCCCTTCACGGCGGCGCGGGCGGCGACCACGGCGTCCCGCGCGTCCTTGCGGGAGGCGAGGGAAACGTTGGAGTCCTGCACGAGATACGACCGTCCCGACTCGCTGCGCGGGAACTTCCCGCCGATGAAGAGCTTGTACGTCTTACGTACCGCGACCCGCTCAGACATTGAGGTAGCCCTCCAGCCCGTGCCGGCCGCCCTCGCGACCGTAGCCCGACTCCTTGTAGCCGCCGAACGGCGAGGTGGGGTCGAACTTGTTGAACGTGTTGGCCCAGACGACGCCGGCGCGCAGCCGGTCGGCCATCCACAGGATCCGTGAGCCCTTGTCGGTCCAGATCCCCGCCGACAGCCCGTACGGCGTGTTGTTGGCCTTCTCGACGGCCTCGGCCGGGGTGCGGAACGTCAGCACGGACAGCACCGGGCCGAAGATCTCCTCGCGGGCGATCCGGTGTGCCTGGGTGACCCCGGTGAAGATCGTCGGGGCGAACCAGAAGCCGCGCTCCGGCAGCTCGCACGGCGGCGACCAGCGCTCGGCGCCCTCGGCGGACCCGGCGTCGGACAGCTCCCGGATCCGCGCCAGCTGCGCGGCCGAGTTGATCGCGCCGATGTCGGTGTTCTTGTCCAGCGGGTCGCCCACGCGCAGCTGGGCCATCCGCCGCTTGAGTGACTCCAGCACCCGGTCGGCGACGTTCTCCTGAATCAGCAGCCGGGACCCGGCGCAGCAGACGTGCCCCTGGTTGAAGAAGATGCCGTTGACGATGCCCTCGACGGCCTGGTCGACGGGGGCGTCGTCGAAGACGACGTTGGCCGCCTTGCCGCCCAGCTCCAGGGTGAGCTTCTTGCGGGTGCCGGCCACGGCGCGGGCGATGGCCCGACCCACCTCGGTCGAACCGGTGAAGGCCACCTTGTCCACGCCCGGGTGCTCGACCAGCGCGCGGCCGGTGTCGCCAGCGCCGGTGACGATGTTGACCACCCCGGCGGGCAGGTCGGCCTGCTGGCAGATCTCGGCGAAGAGCAACGCGGTCAGCGGGGTCGTCTCGGCGGGCTTCAGCACCACCGTGTTGCCGGCGGCCAGCGCCGGGGCGATCTTCCACGCCAGCATCAGCAGCGGGAAGTTCCACGGGATGACCTGCGCCGCGACGCCGACCGGCCTCGGGTCGGGGCCGAAGCCGGCGTACGGGAGCTTGTCGGCCCAGCCGGCGTAGTAGAAGAAGTGGGCGGCGACCAGGGGGAGGTCGACGTCGCGGGACTCCCTGATCGGCTTGCCGTTGTCCAGCGACTCCAGCACGGCCAGCTCGCGCGAGCGCTCCTGGATGATCCGGGCGATCCGGAAGAGGTACTTCGCCCGGTCCCGGCCCGGCATCGGGCCCCAGACCCGCTCGTACGCCTGACGGGCGGCGCGCACGGCGCGGTCCACGTCCTGCGCGCCGGCCTCGGCGACCTCCGCGAGCACCTCCTCGGAGGCGGGGTTGACGGTCTTGAACGTGCCGCCGTCGGTGGGGTCGACGAACTCACCGTCGACGAAGAGCCCGTAGGAGGCCTTGAGGTCCACCACCGAGCGGGACTCGGGGGCGGGTGCGTATTCGAACATCGGCTCTCAGTCCAGGGTGAAGTAGTCGGGACCGGAGTAGGCGCCGGTCGTCAGCTTGGTGCGCTGCATGAGCAGGTCGTTGAGCAGGCTGGAGGCGCCGAACCGGAACCAGTCCGGGTCGAGCCAGTCCGCGCCGACGGTCTCGTTGACCATCACCAGGTACTTGATGGCGTCCTTGGTGGTCTTGATGCCGCCGGCCGGCTTCACGCCGACCTGCCGGCCGGTGGCGGCCCGGAAGTCGCGCACCGCCTCCAGCATCACCAGGGTCACCGGCAGGGTGGCCGCGACCGGCACCTTGCCGGTGGAGGTCTTGATGAAGTCGCCGCCGGCCAGCATCGCCAGCCAGGAGGCGCGCCGCACGTTGTCGTAGGTGGCCAGCTCGCCGGTCTCCAGGATGACCTTGAGGTGGGCGTCGCCGCAGGCCTCCTTGGTGGCCACGATCTCGTCGTGGACCTCGGAGTAGCGGCCGGCCAGGAACGCGCCCCGGTTGATCACCATGTCGATCTCGTCGGCGCCGGCGGCCACTGCGGCCCGGGTGTCGGCGAGCTTGACCTCCAGCGGGGCCTGGCCCGACGGGAAGGCGGTCGCCACGCTGGCCAGGTGCACACCGCTGCCACGCAGCACCTCGGCCACGTGCGGCACCATCGAGGGGTAGACGCAGACCGCGCCCACGTGGGGGCAGGACGGGTCGGCCGGGTCGGGACGCAGCGCCTTGGCCGCGAGGGCCCGCACCTTGCCCGGCGTGTCCGCCCCTTCGAGCGTGGTCAGGTCGACCATCCTGATCGCCAGGTCGATGGCCTGGGCCTTGGCGGTGGTCTTGATGGAGCGGGTGCCGAGCTGTGCCGCCCGCTGCTCCGCGCCGACCTGGTCCACGCCGGGCAGGCCGTGCAGGAAGGTCCGCAGAGCGGTCTCGGATCGTCCCAACTCGGAGAGCTCCGACCGGGCCGACGTCGCTGTCGCCGTCATGGCCCGAAGTCTACGCACCCGGCCGGACGGTGATCTTGGTCACGGTGCCGTCGGCGGTGCGGTGGTGAGCGAGGTCGCTGCTCCGGCCGCACCCGCAGTGCCGGGACGGGGCGACCGGTAGGTTGAGCGATCGTGGACGTACACGTCATTGACCATCCGCTCGCCCAGTCGCGGCTGACCGCCATGCGGGACGCGCGCACCGACTCCTCCTCGTTCCGGGCGGCGCTGCACGAACTCACCACCATGCTGGTGTACGAGGCCGCGCGCTCCTTCCCCGTCGAGAAGTACCCGGTGCAGACCCCCGTCACCGGCACCGAGGGCACCCGGCTGGCCAACCCGCCGCTGCTCGTACCGGTGCTGCGGGCCGGCCTGGGCATGGCCGACGCCGCGCTCGGCCTGCTGCCGGAGTCCTCGATGGGCTTCGTCGGCCTGGCCCGGGACGAGGAGACGTACGAGCCGCGCGCCTACATGGAGTCGCTGCCGCGCGACCTGAGCGGCCTGCCGGTGCTGGTGCTCGACCCGATGCTCGCCACCGGCGGCTCGCTGGAGCACTGCTGCCGCCTGCTGGCCGACCGGGGCTGCACCGACATCACCGTGCTCTGCGTGCTCGCCGCGCCCGTCGGCATCGAGCGGCTGGAACGCTCCGGCCTGCCGCTGCGCCTCGTCACCGCCTCGATCGACGAGGGGCTGAACGACCGGATGTTCATCGTGCCGGGGCTCGGCGACGCCGGCGACCGCCAGTTCGGCGGCATGCCCCGCTTCTAGCCGGCACCGGCACGTCACGGCCTCCCGCCGAGTCGCGGGAGGCCGTTCGCATCCTGGGCTCTTCCGCTCCGGCAGGCCGCCCGCACCGGCCGGAGATCCCGCGCCCGGTCGCCGGTAACGATCCGACCCGTCCGCGACACATACCTGGTGTCCCTGTCAGGAACTGCGGTCGGGAGATCCCTGGTGAAACCCGTGGGTGAGCGGGGCGAGGACTGGTTCACCAGCCTCTACGCCGCGCACTACCCGGACATCGTCCGATACGGCCTGCGTCGGCTGCCCGACGCCGACGCGGCGGCCGAACTCGCCCAGGACGTCTTCGTCGTCGTCTGGCGACGGCGCGGCGAGGTGCCCGAACACGCCCTGCCCTGGCTCTACGCCGTGGCGCGGCACGTGGTGGCGAACCGGTGGCGGTCCCGGCAGGGCGGACCCAGCCTGCTCCCGCTCGCCGAGGCGGACCACGTGCCGGCGCGGATCGTCGAGCCCGACGCCGTCGCGCCGGTGCTCGACCTGCACCGGGCGCTGCGCGCGCTCCCCGAGGCCGACCAGGAGATCCTCCGGCTGGTCGGCTGGGAGGACCTGAGCGTCGGCGACGCCGCCGTCGCCCTGGGCTGCACCCGGTCCGCCGCCGCCGTGCGGCTCTTCCGGGCCCGGCGCCGACTGCGCTCCGCGCTGACCACCCCCACCCCCGCCCGCGGCACCCGCCCGGCGTCCGCCCACGTCTGAGAGGAGCAGCATGCGCAACACGCAGCGGGTCCGGGAGCTCCTGGGCCCGGCCGACCCGGCGCGCGACGTCGTCGTACCCCCGTCGCCCCGCACCGCCCACGACCTGATCCTCCGCGCGCAGGACGCGACCGCGACCCCGGCCGGGCCGGTGCGCCGGGGCGCGTCCCGGCGCACCGTGTTCGTCGGCGCGGTCGCCACGCTGGCCGTGCTCGGCCCCGCCGGGGTGGCCCAGGTGCTGCGCTACGGGACGGCCACCCCGGCGGTGCCGGCGCAGCCGGTCGCCGGCACCGTGCTCAAGCCGGTGGCCTACGAGGTCGTCGCGGGCGAACCGGCCGGGCGGCACCTGCGGGCGCTCGCCGCCCGCCTGGTGGACGCCCCGCCCGACCGCACCGCCGGCCGCTACGCCTACCGGCACGGCAAGTCCTGGGGCAGCCCGACGTTGATGTCGCCCGAGCGGCACATGATGAGCTTCGTGCAGGAACGCCGCGAGTGGGCGGCGGACGACGGTCGCCGCTGGCAGGACGTCGAGCCCCTGGGCGTCGAATACCCCGACGAGGCGTCCCGGGAGTACTGGTCGACCCGGCCACAGTCGCCGGCTGCCGACCCCTCGGCCAGCGGGCCGCCGCGCGGGATCCAAGAGATCCCGCCGGACCCGGTGGGCGGCCGGCTGCCGGCCGACCGGGCGGAACTCGCGCGCTGGCTCGGCACCGGAAAGCCGGCGGGCGAGCTGGCGATGCGCGTGTACCACCTGTACAGCAGCTACCTGGTGCCGCGGCGGACCCGGGCCGACCTGCTCACCATCCTGGCCGGGAAGCCCGGCTTCGAGTGGCGCGGCCGGGTCGTCGACCGGGCCGGCCGCCGGGGCGTGGCCGTCACCGCCGACCTCCTACCACCGGCCGGGCAGCAGCCGCAGCGGGCGCAGATGCTGCTGGTCTTCCACCCGTCGACCGGTGAACTGCTCGCGCACGAATATCTGGAGACGGCCCCGAAGCGCCGCGTGCTGCACTACGCGCTCCTGCTCGACGCCCGGCGCACCGACACGGTGAGCTGACCACCGTCCAGCGCGCGCCGGGACGGTCGGGACACGGGGCCCGACCGCCCCGGCGCGCACCGGACGGTGCGGAGCACGGGTGCGGCCGGCACGCCATCGACGTCGAGTTGGTGCGCGGGGGTGCCCACACCCGCTAGCGTGTCCGGCCATGACTGGTGTTGCTCTCGCCGAAGAGCTGCTTCTCCTCGCGTACGACGACGAGACCGGCAAGGCGACCATGCCGCGGATCAGCCTCGACCTGGGGATGGCCGCCGCGGTGCTGATCGAACTGGCCCTGGCCGGGCGGATCGTGTACTCCGAGGGGTCCCTGACGGTGGTCGACCCGACGCCCACCGGCGAGCCGCTCGTCGACGGGGTCCTCGCCCGCATGGCCGCCGACACGCCGCACAGCCCCTCGTCCTGGGTACAGCGGCTGCGGCACGGCCTGCGCGACAAGATCCTCGGCGACCTGTGCGCCCAGGGCGTGGTGCGCGACGTCGACGAGACCGAGCTGGGCTTCATCCACGTGCACCGCTACCCGACGGTGGACCCGGCCATCGAGGCGGACACCCGACGCCGACTCGCCGAGGCGCTGGCCAGCGGCGAGCTGCCCGACGAGCGGACGGCGGCCCTGGCCACCCTGGTCGCGGTGCTGCGGATGGAACCGGCGCTCGGCCTGAGCGGTGACGCGGCGCGGGAGGCCCGGCAGCGGCTGGAGGAGATCGCCGGCGGCTCCGGCTTCTCCGGCACCGTCAGCCTGGACGACTCCGTGGTCCGCCCCTCCGTCGGCCTCGTCGTGGCCGCCCTCGCCAGCGCCGTCAACGCCGCCCTGGGCCCCCGCCGCTAACCCCACCCCGGCTGGGCCCACCCACCCCACCCGGCTGCACCCCCGCCCCTCGCCCCCACCCCCGACACCCCGTCGATCATGAGGTTGGCGGCCCGGGGAAGCGCTTTCCAGTGCCGCGAACCTCATGATCAACGTGGCGGGGGGCGGGGTGGGTGGGGGCGGGGTCAGAGGCCCAGGGTGGTGGTCATTTCCGTGCGGAGGGTGGTTACCGCGGCGGTGGCGCGGGCGCGGGCCGCGGCGACGTCGCCGTCCGCCACCGGCTCCACCACCTCCAGGTACGCCTTGAGCTTCGGCTCGGTGCCCGAGGGGCGGATCACCACCCGGGCGGTGCCGGTACGCAGGATCACCACGTCCGCCTCGGGGAGCAGGTCCTGCGCCTCGGTGACCGGCTGCCCGAGCAGCGTCGTCGGGGTGGCGGCCCGGATCCGGGCCATCGCGTCGGCGATCAGCCGCAGGTCGTCCACCCGTACGGAGAGCTGGTCCGTGTGGTGCACGCCGAACTCGGCGGCCAGCTCGTCCAGCCGGTCGGTCAGGGTACGCCCCTGCGCCTTGAGACCGGCGGCAAGCTCCGCCACGGCCAGCGCGGCGGTGATGCCGTCCTTGTCGCGTACGTGCCCGGGGGCGACGCAGTAGCCGAGCGCCTCCTCGTAGCCGAAGACCAGCGGCTCGGTCCCGCCGCCGGCCCGTACGATCCACTTGAACCCGGTCAGCGTCTCGTCGTAGGGCAGGCCCCGGGCGGCACACATCGCCCGCAGCAGCGACGACGACACGATCGTGGTGGCGTACAGGCCGGTCACGCCGCGCCGCATGAGATGGTCGGCCAGCAGCACGCCCACCTCGTCGCCGCGCAGCATCCGCCAGCCGGGCGGGTTCGCCTCCGGCTGATCCGGACCGGCGACCGCTGCCTGCGTGCTCACCGCGGGACCGGTGTCCCGGACGGCCACCGCGCAGCGGTCCGCGTCGGGGTCGTTGGCGATGGCGATGTCCGCGCCCGTCGACTCGGCCAGCGCGATCAGCCGGTCCACCGCCCCCGGCTCCTCCGGGTTGGGGAAGGAGACGGTCGGGAACGCAGGGTCCGGCTCGGCCTGCTCGGGCACCACACCGGGCACGGGGAAGCCCGCGCGGGCGAACGCCGCGGTGAGCACCGCCGCGCCCACCCCGTGCAGCGGCGTGTAAGCCACCGCCAGGTCGCGCGACCCGTCCGGGTCGATGACGGCGGCGGCCCGCTCCACGTAGGAGGCCACCAGGTCGTCGCCGAGCACCTGACCGGCCGGCCCGAGGGGCACCTCGGCCAGCGGCCCGACCGACCGGATCGCGGCCTCGATGCCGGCGTCGGCCGGGGGCACGATCTGGGCGCCGTCGCCGAGCGCCCCGCCCAGTTCCGCGCCGAGGTAGACCTTGTAGCCGTTGTCCTGCGGCGGGTTGTGGCTGGCGGTCACCATCACCCCGGCGACCGCCCCGAGGTGGCGCACCGCGTACGCGAGCACGGGGGTGGGCAGGGGGCGGGGCAGCAGCAGCGCCGGGCGTCCCACGCCGGTGGCGACCTGGGCGGTCCGCTCGGCGAACTCGCGGGAACCGTGTCGGGCGTCGTACCCGATCACCAGCGGGCCGGAGCCGCCCTGGGCGGCGAGCCAGCCGACCAGCCCGGCGGCGGCCCGGGTGACCACCGCGAGGTTCATCCCGTTGGGGCCGGCGCGCAGCGGGCCGCGCAGCCCGGCGGTGCCGAAGGTCAGCGGGCCGGCGAAGCGGTCGGCCAGCTCCGGGGCGCTCGCCGGCAGGCGGTCGAGCACCGCCCGCAACTCCTCCCGGCTGGCCGGGTCCGGATCGTCGTCGAGCCAGCGCCGTGCTTGCTCGCGAATGTCGTCGATGTCAGTGGTTTCCGCCGGCATGTCTCTTGATAGCACGCCGGCGGATCACCACCGCGCTCTGCCCGGGCTCAGCCGGCCTCGGTGAGCTGGAACGACTTCACCATCTCGTCGAAGATCGGCCGGCTGTCGGCGAACTTCGTGTCGGTCGAGGTGAGGTAGAACGAGTAGACCTTGCCCTCGTGGACCACGCCGCGCCACACGCCGTGCCGCTTGGCCTCGCCCTCGCCGCAGGTGTACTCGAACTCGGCCGCCGCCTTGCCGACCCACTGCACCTCGTTCATGGCGAGCTGGGCGTACGGCTTGGCGCAGGACTTGGAGCGGTTCTTCAGGCCGTCCTGGGCGACCTCGGCCCAGCGCATCGAGTTGGTGCGGAAGTCCTCCACCAGGATCCGGACCTTGCGGCCCTCGTCCTCCGGGTCGACGTAGTCCACCCAGTTGCCGGCGCTCTTGATCTCCCAGCCCTGCGGCACCATGACCCGTACGCCCTTGCCGGTGTGCTCCTTCATCTCGGGCACGCCGGCGGCCGGGGCCTGCGAGGTCGGGGCGGCCTGCGGGACGGTCGGCGCCGGGTCGTCGCCGCCGGTGAAGAGGACGACCGCCCCGATCAGCAGCAGCGCGGCCAGGCCGCCGGCGGCGGCGAGCTGCGCCTTGCGCGGCCAGCCCTTGACGGTGCCGACGAGCTGGTTGCCGACGGCGCCGACCCGGGCGCCGAAGCCGCCGCCCGAGCCGCTCGCGGCGGGCGCGGTGGCGGGGGTCGCCCACGGCTGCCCGGTGCCCGGCACCGACCACTGGCCGCCGCCGTAGGTGCCGCCGAGGTGCTGGGTGGCCTCCGGCGGCGGTGCGCCGAAGACGGGCGCTCCGGCGCCCACCCGCTGGGTGGCCTCAGGTGGAGGGCCGAAGGTGGGCGTGCCCGCCTTCACCCGCTGGGTCGCCTCGGTCGGGCCGCTGAAGCCGACCAGGCCGGCGGCGTTGGTGCGCAGCTGCTGGGTGGCGTCCGACCCGCCGGACGTCATCCGCTGGGTCGCCTCGGCGCCGCCGTAGGTGCGGCCGGCCGGCGTGGAGCCGCTCGGCGCCGGCATCGCGCCGGTGGGGGTGTGCAGCGGCCCGGCCAGGGCGTCGGCGCTGGTGTCGTCCATCGTGGCGGGGCTCGCGGCGAGGGCGGCCTGCGCGGGGCGCTCGCCCCGGCGCAGCGCCGCCAGCCGGTCGGTGAGCGACTCGCCGGGGTTGAGCATCGCCCGGCCGCCGATCTGCCCGCTCGGCTTCGGCTGCTCCGGCGCGGCGGCCGGCGGGGTCGGCACGGGCCGCTGCACCGGGACCACCGAGTAGGGATCGGTCACCGAGTTCACGGCGGCGGCGTTGCTGGTCAGCGGGCCGGCGAGCAGCTCGCGCAGCATGGCCCGGGCGGTGTGCACGTCGAGGCGGCGGGCCGGGTCCTTCTCCAACAGGCCCATCAGCACCCGGGCCAGCGGCCCGCTGCGCTGCGGCGGGGCGGGCGGGTCCTCGACCACGGCGTGCATGGTCTCGATCGGGTCGCCCTTGTCGAACGGGGGCCGCCCCTCCACGGCCGTGTAGAGCGTGACGCCCAGCGAGAAGAGGTCGCTCGGCGGGCCGAACTCCTGGCCCATCGCCCGCTCGGGGGAGATGAAGTGCGGCGAGCCGAGCACCATCCCGGGGGTGGTGAGCTGCACGTCGGTGGGCATCCGGGCCACGCCGAAGTCGGTCAGCACGCAGCGTCCGTCGGCGCAGATCAGCACGTTGGCCGGCTTGACGTCGCGGTGCAGCACGCCGATCGCGTGCGCCACCTCCAGCGCGCCGAGCAGGGCGATGCCGATCTTGGCGACCACCCGCTGCGCGACCGGCCCGTCCTCGATCACCATGTCGGCGAGGCTGCGGGCGTCGAGCAGCTCCATCACGATCCACGGCCGGCCGCCCTCGGTGACCACGTCGTAGACCTGGACGACGGCCGGGTGCTGGATGGCCGCCGCGGCGCGGGCCTCGCGCAGGGTGCGCTCGTACATGGCGTCGCGGTCGCTGGGGGCCAGCCCCGGGGGCAGGACGACCTCCTTGACGGCCACGTCCCGCCGCAGGAGTGTGTCCGTGGCACGCCAGACCGTGCCCATGCCGCCGTTGCCCACCGCCGAACGCAGCGAGTAGCGCTCGCCGATGGTCGTGCCGGGCGTCGCGCGTCCGTTGGGGGAACTGACTGGTCCGCCGCTCCACGTCGGGATCTGAGTCACAGAAAAGCCACCGGGGGAATTCGAGGGGGGCTGGGACACAACCCCCCTATCTTGCTGGTTCCGACGCCCGATGCGAAACCCGACGCGGCGGACGTTTGTCGAACTGGACGGTACGTGTCCGAGCGTTCACCTCTCGTCGATGCCCGTCGACGCGTCGCCCGGTGTGCGGTATCCCTCACCCGCCGACGCCGTCGCGCGTCCTACCATCCGCTAATGAGCGAACCGCGGTCAAGCGAGTCCGGTTTCCCGATCAAGGGCGTCTACACGGCGGCGGACCTTCCGGAGGATCTGGACTCCCGGCTTGGCGGCCCGGGCGAGTTCCCGTACGCGCGCGGGGTCTACCCCACCATGTACACCTCCCGTCCCTGGACAATGCGCCAGTACGCCGGCTTCGGCACCGCCACCGAGTCCAACGCGCGGTACCACCAGTTGTTGCGGGCCGGCACGATGGGTCTCTCCGTGGCCTTCGACCTGCCGACGCAGATGGGCTACGACTCCGACGACCCGATCGCGCACGGCGAGGTGGGCAAGGTCGGGGTGGCCATCGACTCGATCGACGACATGCGGCTGCTCTTCGACGGCATCCCGCTCGACAAGGTCTCGACGTCGATGACCATCAACGCGCCCGGCTCGGTGCTGCTCCTGCTCTACCAGCTCGTGGCCGAGGAGAACGGGGTCGCCGGCTCGGCCCTCAACGGCACGATCCAGAACGACATCCTGAAGGAGTACATCGCCCGCGGGACGTACATCTTCCCGCCGAAGCCCTCGCTGCGGCTGGTCGCCGACACCTTCGGCTACTGCCGCAAGGAGGTGCCGAAGTGGAACACCATCTCCATCTCCGGCTACCACATGGCCGAGGCCGGCGCGTCGCCCGCGCAGGAGATCGCGTTCACCCTGGCCAACGGCGTCGAGTACGTCCGGGCCGCGCTGGCGGCCGGCTTGGCCGTGGACGACTTCGCGCCCCGGCTGTCGTTCTTCTTCGTCGCCCGCACGACCCTGCTGGAGGAGGTGGCCAAGTTCCGGGCCGCCCGCCGGATCTGGGCCCGGCTGATGCGCGACGACTTCGGCGCCAGGAACCCGAAGTCGATGATGCTGCGCTTCCACACCCAGACCGCGGGCGTGCAGCTCACCGCCCAGCAGCCGGAGGTCAACCTGGTCCGGGTGGCGGTGCAGGGCCTCGGCGCGGTGCTCGGCGGCACCCAGTCGCTGCACACCAACAGCTTCGACGAGGCGATCGCGCTGCCCACCGAGAAGGCGGCCCGGCTGGCGCTGCGCACCCAGCAGGTGCTGGCGTACGAGACGGACCTGACCGCCACCGTCGATCCGTTCGCCGGCTCGTACGTGGTGGAGGCGATGACCGCCGAGATCGAGGCGGCGGCGACCGAGCTGATGGAGCGGGTGGCCGACCACGGCTCGGCGGTCGACGCCATCGAGGCGGGCTTCCAGAAGCGGGAGATCGAGCAGTCCGCGTACCGGATCGCACAGGAGATCGACTCCGGCGAGCGGGTGGTGGTGGGCCTCAACCGGTTCACCGTCGACGAGGAGGAGCCGTACGAGCCGCTGCGGGTCGACCCGACGATCGAGGCGGCGCAGGCCGAGCGGCTGGTCCGGCTGCGTGCCGAGCGGGACGCCGGGGCGGTCGAGCGGGGGCTGGCCGAGCTGCGCGCCGCCGCGGAGGGCACGGAGAACGTGCTCTACCCGATGAAGGAGGCGCTGCGGGCACGCGCCACCGTGGGCGAGGTCTGCGGCACCCTGCGCCAGGTGTGGGGGTTGTACCGCCCGACCGACCGGTTCTGATCACGCCGACCGACGGCCGTCCGACGTCCCGACCCGCCGGGGCCGGGCGGCCGTCGTCCTGCTGCGCCCACCCGCCGGCGTGGCGCGTGCCATGCCGAGGCGCGGGGCCGCCGCGAACCGTCGGTCCGACGGCAGTCGCTCCCCGGCGTCGTAACCTGCGGTCCACGTGTGGGTAACGGCCGGCCCATGGGGCGTTTTCGCTGGTCGCGGGCGTTCGAATCGAGCGCTACAGTCGGAGCAGGCACCGTCTCGGCACCGACGCGTGCAGCGGGCCCCGGCGACGCCGCCGCAGCCCCGGCGCGCGGCGCGGGCGGCGTGGCCCGCCGACCGCGGCGTGTGTCGCCCCGGATCGGGGGTACCCGACCGGACGGACGCGGACGCACACGTTGTGCGCCTGGTCCCTGACGGGTCGTGTGACCGTCTCGGAGGCTCGCGCCCAGGCGTGGTCGGGTAATTGTCGGAGCGACGGTTCATCGAACCGACTAATGCGACAATTCGGAACGACGGCCCCTCGGGATCGGCATCGATTTCGCGACCCGGGCCGGTTACGCGTTGTAGGAGGTGTGGGGCAGATGACGGCGTTCGACCGCGATCTACCTGCTGTCCCGCAGATCTACGACCGCTCCGAGCAGGGCATACGTGACGCTGTGCGGTCCGACGGCTACCGGAACGAGGTTGCGCAGCGTCACCGGAGGTCTAGGCTGTCTGCGGTTCCTGATGATCCATCCATCTCTAGCGAGCGAGAATTCGACGTGACGAGTGCGCTGACGCTGCCCACCGGCAACCAGCTGGCGTCCTGGCCGGCGGCGCCGTCCGGTTCCCAGCCCCTGCCGTTCGAGCTGGACCACCTGCTCGCGCTCCGGGTGCCCGGGCTGATCGCCACCCGTCGCCACATCCACTCGCACCCGGAGCTCTCCGGGGAGGAGTTCGAGACGGCCGCCCTGATCGCCCGGGAGCTCACCCTGGCCGGGCTGCGTCCGCGGCTGCTGCCGAAGGGCAACGGGGTCATCTGCGACATCGACGGCCGCCCCGACGGCCCGGTGGTCGCGCTGCGCGCCGACATCGACGCCCTGCCGCTGACCGACTCGAAGGACGTGCCCTACCGCTCCACGGTGGACGGGGTCTGCCACGCCTGCGGTCACGACGTGCACACCACCGTCATGCTCGGTGTGGGCATGCTACTGGCCCAGCTCGCCGACCTCGGCGAGCTGCCCGGCCGGGTCCGGCTGATCTTCCAGCCCGCCGAGGAGATCCTGCCCTGCGGCTCGCTGGAGGTCATCGAGGCCGGTGGCCTGGACGACGTGGTGCAGATCTTCGCGCTGCACTGCGACCCCAACCTGCCGGTCGGGCAGATCGGCCTGCGGGTCGGCCCGATCACCGCCGCCGCCGACAACGTCACGGTCCGGCTCACCGGCCCCGGCGGGCACACCGCCCGTCCGCACCTGACCGTCGATCTGGTCGACGCGCTGGGCCGCCTGATCACCGAGGTGCCTGCGCTGGTGAGCCGCCGGGTGCCGGCCAACAGCGGGCTGCTGCTGGTCTTCGGCCACGCCTCGGCCGGCACCCGTTACAACGTCATCCCCTCCGAGGCGTGCGCCTCCGGCACCCTGCGGGTGATGGACCGCGACACCTGGGAACTCGCCCCCAAGATCGTGGGTCAGGTCGTCCGCGACGTCGTCGCCCCGACCGGGGCCACGGTCGACCTGGAATACCTGCGGGGCCGCCCGCCGGTGTGCAACGACTCCCGGGCCATCCAGGTCCTGACCGCCGCCACCACCGCCACGCTCGGGGCGGAGGGCGTCGCCGAGACCCCGCAGAGCATGGGCGGCGAGGACTTCTCCTGGTACCTGGAGTACGTCCCCGGCGCGCTCGCCCGGCTGGGCGTCGGCCGCTCCGGCCCGAACGTGGACCTGCACCGGGCCTCGTTCGACGTGGACGAGCGCGCCATCCCGGTCGGCGTACGGCTCATGGTCCAGACCGCGCTGCGGGCACTGGCGGCGGTGCGGTAGGCGGCAGCGGCGCGGCCGGTCCGGTCGGCGTCATCGGCCGCGGGGCCGTGCGCCGCCGCCGGCGCAGCACCACCAGCAGCACCGCCAGCGGTACGCCGAACGCCAGCAGCCACGGCAGCACCGCACCCAGCACCGTCAGCAGGACGGTCATGGAGGTCAGGAAGACCTTCCAGCCCCCCTTGAGCCCCACCATGAAGCCGACCTCGGCCTCCTCGTCGGCGGTGCTCGCGTCGGGGCCGACCAGTGACACGGTGATCGTCGACAGGCTGGTCAGGTCCGCCAGCCGCTCCTTCTTCGCCTGCAGCGAGGCGAGGTCGGCCTCCCGGCGGGACAGCTCGTTCTCCAGCGCCACCAGGTCGCTGATCGAGGTGGCCCGGCCCAGCAGCCGGCGGGCGCTCTCCACCCGGGCCCGCTGCGTGGTGATCCGCGCGTCCAGGTCGACGACCTGTTCGGTGACGTCCTCGGTGCGGATCTCCCGCCGCTGCTGCCGGCCCAGCTTCGCCAACTCGTCGACGACGCCGTGGAACTTCGCCGCCGGCACCCGCAGCTCCAGCTCGGCCCGCGCGTCCGCGTCGACGCTGCGCCGCTGGTCGCCGCCGACGAAACCGCCGACCGCCGTGACCGCGGCGATCGCGCTGCGCGCCGCCGCCTCCACATCGTCCACCTGCACGCGCATCGTGCCGGTGTAGATGATGGAGCGCTGGTCGACCCGCAGGTCCGGTGCGCCGGCGCCGGCGCCCCGCTCGGCCTTGCCCGCGCCGGGCTCGGCCGCGCCGCCCGCCTGCTCCGCCGCGCCGCCGGCACGGTCCCGATCCGCCGGTGCCCCCGCCGGCGCGCTGTCGGCGTGGTCGCGCGCGTCGCTGCCGCAGCCCGCCAGCGCCAGCAGCGCCACCATCGCGGCGGCCGTCAGTCCTACGCCCCGTCGTCGCCGTTCCCGTCCGTACATCCCGCCTCCATCGTCCTCGCCCCGTGCGGGGCGATACCTCAGACGTGACGCGCCACCACGTCGGTTCCGGCAGACTGCGCTCAGGACGTCACGATTCGATAATCTTGGAGTCACGATGCAGCTCACCAAGTACGCCCACTCCTGCGTGCGGGTGGAGCACGACGGGGGAGTACTGGTCATCGACCCGGGGGTGTTCAGCGAGGCGGCGGCGCTCGACGGGGCGGACGCGGTGCTCATCACCCACGAGCACCCCGACCACCTCGACGTCGAGGCGGTCACCCGGCAGCTGGACCGGCGCCGGTTCGTCATCCACGGCCCGGCGTCGCTCGCCGGCACCCTGGGCGACGCCGCCGAGGCGCTCGAGGCGGTCCGACCCGGACAGTCGTTCGCGGCCGCCGGCGTGCCGGTACGCGTCCACGGCGGCCGGCACGCCGTGATCCACCCCGACATCCCGGTGGTGGACAACCTGGCGTACCTGCTGGACGACACGGTCTACCACCCCGGGGACAGTCTCGTCGTCCCCGAGGACGCGCAGGTCGACACGCTCTTCCTGCCGATCCACGCCCCGTGGACGAAGTTCTCCGAGTCGCTGGACTTCCTCCGGGCGGTCGCCCCGCGCCGCGCGTACGCCCTGCACGACGGGCTGCTCAACGACAACGGGCTCAGCGTCCTCAACGGCAACTTCGCCCGGCTGTCCGACGTGGAGTACCGCCGGCTCGAGCCGGGCACCCGGGTCGACGCCTGACGGCGATGCCCGGCCCGCCCCGAGAGCTGGTGCACCGGCTCTACACCACGCCACCGGACCGGTTCGTCGCGATCCGCGACGAGGCCGTCGCCGAGGCCCGCCGCGCCGGCGACCCCGGGGCCGCCCGGGAGATCGCCCGGCTGCGTCGGCCCACCGTGGCCGCCTGGCTGGTCAACCTGCTCGCCATCCGCCGCCCCGAGCTGGTCGCCGACCTGGCCCAGCTCGCCGAGGCGCTGCGTACCGCCCAGCGCGAGCTGCGCGGTCCCCGCCTGCGGGAACTCTCCACCCAGCGGCGGGCGGTGGTCGGCGCGCTCGTCGCCGAGGTGCGCAAGCTGGCGGCGGCGGCCGAGGGGGCCCCGTCGGCCGGGAAGCTGCCGCTGGGCGAGGTGGAGGCCACCCTCAACGCCGCGCTCGCCGACACCGACGTCGCCGAGCAGGTCCGCTCCGGCCGGCTGCTGAAGGCCGCCACCTACGCCGGCTTCGGGGAGGTGCCCCGCCCGCAGTTGCGGCTGGTGACCGGCGGGGAGGAGCCGGAGCCGGCGCCCCGCCCCGAGCCGGCCCGCAAGCAGCGGCGCGGCGCCGATCAGGCGGCGCTGCGCGCCGAGCAGGCGCAGCGGGCCGCCCGGGCGGAGCGGGAACGCCGGCGGCGGGCGCTGGAGAAGGAGCTGGCCAGGGCGCGTACCGACCAGGAACGGGCCGACGCGGAGCTGGCCGACGCGACGGCGGCCGAGCGCGACGGCGTCGCCGCCCTGGACGCGATCGAGACGGAGCTGGCCGAGCTGGAGCGGCGCCGGGCCGTCGCCGAGCAGGAGCTGAGCCGGGCGAGGCTGGCGCGGCGCGGGGCGGAACGGACGGTCACGGCCGCGCGCCGCCGTGCCGGCGAGGTCGAGGCGGCGGTCGAGGCGCTCGACGCCGAAGAGGGGGATGCCGGGCAGGACGGCGGCGCGGCAGACTGACCCCTGTGGACGGACGGGGCGACCGGGGAGCTGACTCATGACGCCGGAACAGGTCGCCGCGGCCAGCAAGCCGATCGTGCTGGAGGTCGGCGACGTCTTCACCCGCTGCCCGACCACCCTGCGCCGGGCGCGACTGCTCGGCATCTCCGGCTGGGCGTTCTACGTCACCGGGCGGGCCGGCGCCCTCGGGGACGTCCGCGCCGAGACGGTCGCCGCCGCCCTGGGCTTCCTGGCCCCCGAAGCGGTCGCCGACGGCTGGGACGCCGCCCGGCGCATCGTCCCGCCGGTCGAGGTGGCCACCGCCACGCTGGCCGAGTGCTGCCGGTGGGGCGAGGAGCGGCTCGACGCCCTCGCCGGGGTGAGCCGCCTCGCCGCCCTGCTCAGCCGCGCCGTCGACGCCGCGGACGCCAGCGGCATGCCGCTCTTCGCCGCCTGGCGCGCCATGCCGCTGCCGGTCCGTACGGCCGGCGCCCGGGCGGCCGTCGGCCTGCGCCTGCTCCGGGAGCACTTCGCCGGGGCGCACCTGCTCGCGGTCCGCGCGAGCGGGATGACCCCGCTGGAGGCCGTGCTCGCCGGCCCCGAGGGGGAGGCGGGCGCGGTCGCCTGCGGCTGGCCGCCGCCGTACCCGCCGGTCGGGCCGTTGGTGCGCAGGCGGCTCTGGGCCGAGGCGGTGACCGACCGGCTGGCCTCGCCGGCCTTCGCCGCGCTCGGCCCGGCGGACGGCGCCGAGCTGGTGGAGTTGCTCACCGCGACCCGGACCCACGTGGCCGAGGCGGGCTGAGGCCGGCGCGGCGGCCGGAAAATGGGCGGCGGCCGGGTGGTCCGCCTGTCAGGATCGCCCCCGTGACGCTCCCCGCCGGTTGGCACGCCCGCCGCCCCACTCTCGACGACGTTCCGGCGATCCTGGCGGTGGTGCACGCCGCCGACACCTTCGCCGTCGGCTACCCGGACTTCGACGCCGACGACGTCACGGCCGCGCTGACCGCGCCGTTCTTCGACCCGGCCCGCGACTCGTGGGTCGTCGCCGACCCGGAGGGCGTGGTGGTGGCCTGGGCGACGCTCGACAATCCGACCGGCGTGGGGCGCGAGTTCGTCGAGGTGTACGTGCAACCCGGGCTGGGCGACGACCTGCGGGCGCCACTGCTGGCCCGGCAGCTCGACCGGGTCGCCGAACGCGCCACCGACCGGGGGGTGCCGGCGCTGACCGTCCGGACGGCCGTCTTCGCCCCCGAGACACGGTGGGCGGCGGAGGTGGTTGAGGCCGGGTTCACCCTGGCCAAGCGGTACGTGCGGATGCGCCGGTCGCTCGCCGGGCTGCCGGCCGAGCCGCCACCTCCGTCCGGGGTGACCGTCCGTCCGCTGCGTGGCGAGGACGAGGCCGACCTGCGCGAGTTCCACCGGATCTTCGACACGGCGTTCCGGGACACCCCGGACTACGAGCCGGTCGGCTTCGAGCAGTGGCGGCAGCGGCTCACGCCGTACGGCACCACCTGGGACGAGTGGTTCGTCGCCGAGGTCGACGGCGTGCCGGCCGGCGCGCTCCAGTCCTCGGACCAGGCGCTGGACCAGAACGAGGGCTTCGTACGCAGCCTGTCGGTGCTGCCGGCGTACCGGCGGCGGGGGGTGGGTGCCGCGCTGCTGCTGCGGGCCTTCACCAGCTACGCGGCCAAGGGTCGGGAATCCGCCGGGCTGGGCGTCGACCTGGCCAACCCCACCGCGCCGGTGACGCTCTACCGTGCGGTGGGGCTGCGCGAGGTGAGCTGGACCGACATGTACGAGCTGGTCGTACCGGCCGCCGGTGTGTGATTGACGACGCCGACCGGGGCCGGCTGGGAGCCCCGCCCGGCGCCGGAGCAGACTGGCGGTCGTGGGATGTGCGCTGGGACGACGAGAGGCGCTAGGCCGACGCGGTGCCGGTGGGGCGGGACCGCAGCTCGGTGACGTAGTCGTCCGGCGCGCCCGCCTTCTCGGCGGCGTTCGCGATCTCGGAGAGATACCACGCCGTGGGCAGCCCGCCCTCGTACCCGTCGAAGACGTAGATCCACGCCGTCACGTCGCCGTCGAGGGTGGAGACGCGCACGTGCAGCTTGCGGTACGTGCCGGCGGTCACCCCCTCGAGCTCGTCGAGCTGGGCGGCGTCGTAGGGGTGGATGTCGTAGATCGCCACGAACACGCGGTCGCCGGGGGACTCGACCACCGTGCTGACGGCGCCTTCCCAGCCGATCACGTTTTCGCCCGCGAAGGTGAGCCGCCAGCCTTCCAGCCAGCCGGTGCCCACCATCGGCGAATGCGGGCAGTAGGCGCGCATGCGGGCGGGGTCGAGGTTAGAGCCGTAGGCGGCGTGATGACGCACGGCGATGACGATAGCCCGCCCGCCGGGTGGGGGAGAATACGACAGTGCGTGTCGGACGCGTTCGGGAGAAGAAAGTCACTGTGAGCACTGACGAAGGGCGAGCGCTGTGAGCCGGATCGTGATCATCGGCGGCGGACCGGCCGGCTACGAGGCGGCCCTGGTCGCCGCCCAGCTGGACGCTGATGTCACCGTCGTGGAGGCCGAGGGCGCCGGCGGGGCCTGCGTGCTGTCCGACTGCGTACCGTCGAAGACGTTCATCGCCAGCTCGGAGGTGGTGACCGGCTACCGGGACACCGAGGAGTTCGGGGTGCACTCCGACGGGCTGGAGGCGGTCACGGTCGACGCCCGCACGGTGCACGAGCGGGTCAAGCGCCTCGCGCTCGCCCAGTCCGCCGACATCCACGCCAAGCTGGTCAAGGCCGGGGTGACTTTCGTGTCGGGCACCGCCCGGCTCGGCGAGGACACCCTCGGCCACACCCACCGGGTGCTCGTCACCCCGACCGACGGCGGCGAGGAGCAGTCCATCGCCGCCTCGACCGTGCTGGTCGCCACCGGCGCCACCCCGCGCCAGCTGCCCACCGCCGTGCCGGACGGCGAGCGCATCCTGACCTGGCGCCAGGTGTACGACCTGCCGGAGCTCCCCGAGCACCTGATCGTGGTCGGCTCCGGCGTGACCGGCGCGGAGTTCGCCAGCGCCTACCTGGCGATGGGGGTGCAGGTGACCCTGGTCTCCAGCCGCGACCGGGTGATGCCGCACGAGGACGCCGACGCCGCCATGGCGATCGAGCGGGTCTTCCGCAACCGGGGCATGAGCATCCTGAACAACTCCCGGGCGGACGCGGTGCGGCGTACGGCCGACGGGGTGGAGGTGGAGCTCTCCGACGGCCGCCGGGTCGCCGGCTCCCACGCGCTGATCGCGGTCGGCTCCATCCCCAACACCGCCGACCTGGGCCTCGCCGAGTACGGCGTCGCGCTGGCCCGGGGCGGCTACGTCACCGTCGACCGGGTCTCCCGGACCAACGTGCCCGGCATCTACGCGGCCGGCGACTGCACCGGCGTGCTGCCGCTGGCGAGCGTGGCCGCCATGCAGGGGCGCATCGCGATGTGGCACGCGCTCGGCGAGGCGGTCCGGCCGCTGCGGCTGCGTACCGTCGCGGCGAACGTCTTCACCGACCCGGAGCTGGCCACCGTGGGCGTCTCGCAGGACGAGGTCGACGCGGGCAAGGTGCCGGCCCGGCAGGTCATGCTGGCGCTGGACGGCAACGCCCGGGCCAAGATGGACGACCTCGCCGACGGCTTCGTCAAGCTCTTCTGCCGCCCGGCCAGCGGCCAGGTGATCGGCGGCGTGGTGGTGGCGCCGAAGGCGAGCGAGCTGATCCTGCCGATCACCATGGCCGTGGAGAACAACCTCACGGTCAACGAGCTGGCCCAGACGATCACGATCTATCCGAGCCTCTCCGGCTCCATCACCGAGGCCGCCCGCCAGCTCATGCTGCACGAGTTGGAGTGACCCGGCGGAGCAGGGTGACCGCGACGACGACGAGCGCCGCCGGCCGGCCTGAGGCCGGCGGCGCGACCGGTCACTCCGCGCCGGGCACGTCCGTCCGCGCCGTGACGACGACCGGCACCACCACGACCGGCTCGACCGCCCGTCGGGCGCCGACGACGGCCATGGCCCAGCCCGCCGCCGCGAAGCCGACGGCCGCGATCCCCGCGATCAGCGCCAGCCGCCACGCCGACTCGGTGAGCGCCGTCCCGCCGAGGTGCCCGACGAGCCCGCCGTACGTGGCCCAGCCGAGCGCCGCCAGGCCCTCGTAGAGCAGGAAGAGCCGGTACGGGTACCGGCTGCGGCCGGCCGAGAAGCAGGCCGCCATCCTGCCGCCGGGCACGAAGCGGCAGAGCAGGATCACGAGCGGCCCGGGCCGGCGCAGCCCCTGGGCGACCCGGTTGGCGACGCGCCGGGCCCGGCCCCGTCGGACGTCGCGCGGCTCCCGACGGTCCGGCGCGCCCCGCCCGAGCAGGTAGCAGGCCAGGTCCCCGACGAAGACACCGAGCGCGCCGACGGCGATGGTCACCGGCAGGTTCAGCCCGCCGTACACGGTGAGGGCACCGCCGGTGATCATCACGACCTGGGTGGGGACCACCGGGACGAAGGCGTCCGCGACCAGCAGCGTGAGCAGCGCGAGGTACGCCCAGGCCGGCGAGGCGACCTCAGTGAGTAGTTCGGGCACGACTGCCACCTCGCCGGACGGGGCCGATTGCGGGTACCGAGCCTGACGGGTCGTCCAGCGCCACGGGACAGGGCCCTGGCTGGTGGTGACCACCGACACGGCAGGGCCACCGGACACAACGAGCGCACCCCACCGGAGGTGACGCGTGCGCGCACCGTGAGGGTCGGCGGATCGCCGCGGCCCGGCGTACCGTTGTCGACGCGCGGCCGCACGGCCGTCGGGTCCCCCGTTCCTGACGGTCCGGCCGCCGCGGGCCGTCGGCAGGTCCCGTGCCGGCGGCCCGCCCCTGTCCGGTGCGCGCGTCCGCTTCGTCGGGGTGCCGCGGCGCCCGGGAAAACCGGCTGCGGTCGCCCCCGGTGGGCGCGTACCGTCGCGGCATGCGCAGTGCGGTATCCACCACGACGCCGGGAGACCCCGGCGCGCCGTACTGACCTGACCGTCGACGAGGCCCCGGGGCGATCCGCTCCGGGGCCTCGTCGCGTCCGGTGACCGGGCCGCCCGCGGGGCGTACCCGATCAAGGAGCGCGACATGATCGACCATCGCAGGCTCGGCCGGGAGCTGGAGCTGTTCGGCTCCGACCCGCTGGCGGGCGCCGGGCTGCCGCTCTGGCTGCCGGCCGGCGCCGCGGCCCGGCACGCCGTCGAGGAGTACGTCCGCGAGCTGGAACGCCGGGCCGGCTACCGGCACGTGCTCACCCCGCCGCTGGGCAGGCGGGAGCTCTTCGAGCTCTCCGGGCACCTCGGCTACTTCGCCGACGACATGTTCCCGCCGATGGCGCTCGGCGCCGACGACGAGTTCGTGCTGCGTCCGGCGCTCTGCCCGCACCACGCCCTGGTGTTCCGGGCCCGGGGCCGCTCCTACCGGGAGCTGCCGCTGCGGATCGCCGAGCTGGGCGGCATGTACCGCGCCGAGCGCTCGGGGGTGCTCGGCGGGTTGTCCCGGGTGCGGGCCATCTCGCTCAACGACGCGCACAACTTCTGTGCCCTGGAGCAGGTGGGCGAGGAGGTCGCCGAGATCCTGCGGCTCATCCGCGAGGCGCACGCCGCGCTCGGCGTACGGCCGGCGGGGTTCCGGCTGTCGCTGCGCGGGCCGGGGGAGAAGTACGTCGGGGACGACGCCGGGTGGGCGCGGGCCGAGGAGCTGCTGCGCGCCGCGCTCGACGGGGTGGAGTTCACCGAGGCCCCGGGGGAGGCCGCGTTCTACGGCCCGAAGATCGACATCCAGGTGCGGGACGCGGCCGGGCGGGAGTTCACCCTCTCCACCGTCCAGCTCGACTTCGACAAGCCGGAGCGGTTCGACCTGTCGTACACCGACGCGGCCGGGGCGCGGCGTCGGCCGGTGATGGTGCACCGCAGCCTCGTCGGCAGCATGGAGCGGCTCTTCGCGTACCTGATCGAGGTGCACGAGGGCGCCTTCCCCGCCTGGTACGCCCCGGTGCAGCTCGTGGTGCTGCCGGTCGGGGACGAGCAGGCGGACGCGGCGGCCCGGCTCGCCCGCGACGCGCTGGCCGGAGGGCTGCGCGTCGAGGTCGACGGGGCCGGTTCGCTCGGCTCCCGCATCCGCGACGCGGCCCGCGCCCGGGTCCCGTACGCCGCCGTCCTCGGCCCCCGCGAGGCGGCCGGGGGCGCGGTGTCGCTGCGGTTGCGCGGCGGCCGGACCCTGGACCCGATGCCCGCCGCCGACGCCCTGCGGCTGATCGGCGCGGTGGTGGCCGAGCGCGGCCCGGCCCTGCTGCCGACCGGCTGAGGCCGCACCCGGCCCCGACCCCGTCGCCCGCCCGCCCGGCGGCCTGCGCGTCACCGGGTGGACCCCTCGAGCGGCGCGGGCTCGGGGTCGGGCAGGTGGTCGGGGTCGGGCTCGACGGCGGCGGTGAACTGCGACCGGTACAGGCGGTGGTACGCGCCCTGCGCGGCGAGCAGCTCGTCGTGCGTGCCCTGCTCCACGATCCGGCCGTCCTCCATCATCAGGATCAGGTCGGCGTCGCGGATGGTGGAGAGCCGGTGCGCGATGACGAAGCTCGTCCGGTCCGAACGCAGCGCGGCCATCGCCCGCTGGAGCAGCACCTCGGTACGGGTGTCCACCGAGCTGGTCGCCTCGTCCAGGATCAGCAGCGACGGCTCGGCGAGGAAGGCGCGGGCGATCGTGATGAGCTGCTTCTCGCCGGCGCTGACGTTACCGCCCTCCTCGTCGATCACCGTGTCGTAGCCGTCGGGCAGGCTGCGCACGAACCGGTCGACGAAGGTCGCCCGGGCCGCGGCGACGATCTCCTCCTCGGTCGCCCCGGGCCGGCCGTAGGCGATGTTGTCGCGGATGGTGCCCCCGAAGAGCCACGTCTCCTGCAGCACCATGCCGATGCGGCCGCGCAGGTCGTCGCGGCGCATGGTGGTGACGTCGACCCCGTCGAGCGTGATCCGCCCGGCGTCCAGCTCGTAGAAGCGCATGACCAGGTTGACCAGCGTGGTCTTGCCGGCCCCGGTCGGCCCGACGATGGCCACCGTGTGGCCGGGCTCGGCGACCAGGGAGAGGTCCTCGATCAGCGGCTTGTCGGGCGTGTACCGGAAGGAGACGTTCTCGAACTCCACCCGGCCGTGCGGGTCGCGTACCCGGGCCGGCTCGGCCGGGTCGGGGTTCTGCTCCTCGGCGTCGAGCACGGCGAAGACCCGTTCGGCGGAGGCCACCCCGGACTGGAGCAGGTTCGCCATCGACGCGACCTGGGTGAGCGGCTGGGTGAACTGCCGGGAGTACTGGATGAACGCCTGCACGTCGCCGAGGCTCATCGACCCCGACGCCACCCGCAGGCCGCCGACGACGGCGATCGCCACGTAGCTGAGGTTCCCGACGAACATCATCGCCGGCATGATGATCCCGGAGATGAACTGGGCACCGAAGCTCGCCCGGAACAGTTCCTCGTTCTTCGCGGTGAAGGCGGCCTCCACCTCGCGCTGCCGACCGAAGACCTTCACCAGCTCGTGGCCGGTGAACGCCTCCTCGATCTGGCCGTTCAGCTCGCCGGTGTGCGCCCACTGGGCGAGGAACTGCCGCTGCGAGCGCTTCGCGATGGCCGTGGTGACGACCACCGAGACCGGGACCGCGACCAGCGCCACCAGGGCGAGCAGCGGCGAGATCCAGAACATCATGGCCAGCACGCCGACCACGGTGAGCAGCGAGGTGAGCAGCTGGCTCAGCGTCTGCTGGAGGCTGGTCGAGATGTTGTCGATGTCGTTGGTGACCCGGCTGAGCAGCTCGCCCCGGGGCTGCCGGTCGAAGTAGGGCAGCGGCAGCCGGTTGAGCTTGTCCTCCACGTCGGCGCGCAGCCGCAGCACGGTGCGTTGCACCACCCCGTTGAGCAGCCAGCCCTGCCACCACATCAGCAGGCTGGCCGCCACGTAGAGCCCGAGCGCCAGCAGCAGCACCCGCGCCAGCGCGGTGAAGTCGATGCCGACGCCGGGCACCACGTCCATCCGGGCCAGCATGTCGGCGAAGTTGCCGTTGCCGGCCGCCCGCGCCGCGGCCACCGCCTGGTCGGCGGTGGTGCCCGCCGGCAGCTGCCGGCCGATCACCCCCGTGAAGATCAGGTCGGTGGCCCAGCCGAGCACCTTCGGCCCGACCACGCTGAGCGCCACGCTGACCACCGCCAGCGCGATCACGGCGACGAGCTGCAGGCGCTGCGGGCGCAGCCGGCCCAGCAGCCGCCGGGCCGAGGGCCCGAAGTCCATCGACCGCTCGGCGGGCATCCCGACGCCCGCGTGCGGGCCACCGCGCTGACCGCCGGGCGGCAGCCGCTTCGGCGTCCGCGCGTCGGCGGCCGGCTTCTGCTGCGGTACGGCGCTCACGCGGCCACCCCCGTCGTGCTCTGCGACGCCACGATCTCGGCGTACGTCGGGCAGGTGTCCAGCAGTTCGTCGTGCCGGCCCACTCCCACCACGCCCCCGTTCTCCAGTACGACGATCTGATCGGCGTTGACGATGGTGGAGACCCGCTGCGCCACGATCACCACGGCGGCGTCCGCGGTGACCGGCCGCAGCGCCGCCCGCAGCCGCGCGTCCGTGCCGAGGTCCAGCGCGGAGAACGAGTCGTCGAAGAGGTAGATCTCCGGCTGTCGGACCAGGGCCCGCGCGATGGCCAGCCGCTGCCGTTGCCCGCCGGAGACGTTCGTGCCGCCCTGTGCGACCGGCGACTCCAACCCCTCGGGCATCGCCTCGACGAAGTCCCGCGCCTGTGCGATCTCCAGGGCGTGCCAGAGCTCCGCGTCGGTCGCGTCCGGGTTGCCGTAGCGCAGGTTGCTCGCCACGGTCCCGGTGAACAGGTACGGCCGCTGCGGCACCAGTCCGATGCGGCGCCACAGCTCGTCCGGCGCCAGGTCGCGTACGTCGACGCCGTCGACCAGCACCGTGCCGGCCGTCGTGTCGACCAGCCGGGGCACGAGCGACAGCAGCGTGGTCTTGCCCGCGCCGGTGCTGCCGATGACCGCCGTCGTCGTCCCCGGCGTCACCCGGAACGACACGTTGCGCAGCACCGGCTCGGCGGCGCCCGGATACCGGAACCCGACGTCGCGCAGTTCCAGCTCGCCGCGGGTGCCCACCTCGGTGACCGGCCGGGGTGCCGGCACCACGGAGGAGTCGGTGTCGAGCACCTCGACGATCCGTTCGGCGCAGACCGCCGCGCGCGGCACCATCATCAGCATGAAGGTGGCCATCATGACGGCCATCAGGATCTGCATCAGGTACTGCAGGAACGCGGTGAGGGAGCCGACCTGGATCGCCCCGGCGTCCACCCGCTCGGCGCCGAACCAGAGCACCGCGACACTGGAGACGTTGAGCACCAGCATCACCACCGGGAAGATCAACGCCATCAGGCGGCCGATGCGCAGGGCGGTCGCGGTGAGGTCGGCGTTCGCCGTGGCGAAGCGTTCCGTCTCGTACGGCTCCCGGACGAACGCCCGCACCACCCGGATGCCGGTGATCTGCTCGCGCAGCACGCGGTTGACGGTGTCGATGCGGGTCTGCATGAGCCGGAAGCCCGGCACCATCCGCCGGATGACCAGCCACAGCGCGACGGCCAGCACGGGCACGCTGACCAGCATCAGCCAGGAGAGCCCGACGTCCTCGCGCAGCGCCATCACCACGCCGCCGACGCTCATGATGGGCACGGCGACGAGCATGGTGCAGCTCATCAGCACGAGCATCTGCACCTGCTGCACGTCGTTGGTGTTGCGGGTGATCAGCGAGGGCGCGCCGAACCGGGCGACCTCCCGGGCGGAGAAGCGGTTGACGTGCCCGAAGATCGCCGAGCGCAGGTCCCGGCCGAAGGCCATCGCGGTGCGGGCGCCGAGGTAGACGGCGGCCACCGAGCAGACGATCTGGACCACGCTGACCGCGAGCATCCAGCCGCCGGTGCGCAGGATGTAGCCGGTGTCGCCCCGGGCCACGCCCAGGTCGATGATGTCGGCGTTGAGGCTGGGCAGGTAGAGCGACGCGATGGTGCCGACGAACTGGAGCAGCACCACCGCGGCCAGCGGCCGGTGGTAGGGGCGAAGGTGCGTACGCAGCAGTCGGGTCAGCATGCCGGACCCTCCTCCGGGGCGCCGTGTTCGCCGTGGCCGATGACCTCGAGCAGGAACTCGCGGATCACCGCCGCCTTCGCCGGGTCGGCGTCGACGGAGGTCAGCGGGGTGCCGGAGCGGATCAACCTGGTCAGCGCCTCGACCCGGGCCCGGCCGGCCGGCGTGATCGCGATCCGGACGCTGCGCCGGTCGGCGGTGTCGCGCTGCCGCTCGACGAGGCCGTCGCGGGCGAGGGTGTCGACGATGCCGGTCAGGGTGGCCGGCCTGACGAAGCAGTGCTCCGCGACGGTGCGGTGGGGTAGCTCACCGTGCTCGGCGAGGGTCATCAGGGTGACCATCCCGGCCTGGGTGAGGCCGTGCGCCTCGGCGAGGTAGCGGTTCCACCGCTGCCCGGTGATGTGCCCGGCGACCACGAGCAGTCGCGCCAACGGCACGTCCCGTAGCGTCACTATTTCCATGGCCGATAGATTAGCTTCCTGAACGTCAGGCCCCAAACGAAATAACGAGGGCCGCCGCGACGAAGAGGACCTGCTCCGCCGTCCGCCGCCCGAGGGGGGTCGCCGGTCGCCCGGCCAGGGTCACGCCGCGCCGGACCGCCGAGACGTTCGCCGGGAACATCGCCAGCATCAGCAGGGCCAGTCCCGCCGCGGCCCAGCGGGCGGTCGCCGGCACCAGCAGGCCGACCGCGCCCACCAGTTCCAGCACCCCGGTGACCGTGACCAGCAGGCCGGGCCGGGGCAGGCCGGGCGGCACCATCGCGATCATGTCAGACCGGTAGGCGGGGGCGAAGTGCGCGACGCCGGTCACCACGAACATCAGGGCCAGTCCGACCCGCAGCGCGGGGTGCCAGCCGTCGAGGGCGGCCACCCCGGCCAGTCCGGCCAGTCGGGCGAGCGCCGTGCCGGCCACGAGGGCGATCAGCGGAGCCATGCGTACCTCCTGAAGGGTAACTTGTCGACGACAAGATTGCCTCCGGGTCCGCCAACTTGTCAATGGCTAGATATGATCGCGGCATGACCGGAACACGCGGCTACCATCACGGCGACCTGCGTCGCACCCTGCTCGCGGCGGCGGTGGACGTCATCGAGGAGTCGGGTCCGGCGGCGCTGAGCCTGCGCGACCTGGCCCGCCGGGCGGGCGTCTCGCACGCCGCCCCCGCCCACCACTTCGGCGACAAGTCCGGGCTGCTCACCGCCCTCGCCACCGAGGGCTTCCACCTGCTGGCCGAGGCGCTGCACGACGCCGGCGGCGACCTGCTCGACAGGGGTGTCGCCTACGTCGACTTCGCGGTCGGCCACCGCGCGCACTTCGAGGTGATGTTCCGGCCCGACCTCTACCGCTCCGACGCCGAGGGCCTGGTGGCGGCCCGCAGGCGCGCCGGCGAGGCGTTGCACTCGGGCGTCGCCGCGCTGTCCAGGGAACGCCCCACGGCGAAGGACCCGCAGGGCGACGCGCTCGCGGCCTGGTCGATCGTGCACGGCTTCGCCACGCTCTGGCTCTCGGGCGCGTTGCCGCCCCGGGTCGGCGACGACCCCCGGGCCGCGGCCCGCGAGGTCATCCACCGCCTCTTCCCGAAGCCCTGAACCCACCCGGGCGGCCCCGCCCTCCCGCCGGGCCTGCAGCGCGGCCCTCGTCCGGGGGCGGGAGCCGCCCCGTCGCCCCGCTCGGTGGGCGAGCGGCGCACGCGTCCGCCTCGCCGGTTGCGCCGGGCTGCGGTGGTGGTCCCTCGGCGTCGGCGGTCACCAGCTGGTGGGCAGCGGCATCCCCTCGGTGTAGCCGGCCGCGCTCTGCACACCGACCAGCGCCCGGTCGTGGAACTCGGCCAGGTCCCGCGCGCCCGCGTAGGTGAAGGCGCTGCGCACCCCCGCGATGATCTCGTCGATCAGGTCCTCCACGCCGGGCCGTGCCGGGTCCAGGTACATCCGCGCCGAGGAGATGCCCTCCTCGAAGACCGCCTTGCGGGCCCGGTCGTACACGCTGTCGTCGGCCGTGCGCGCGCTGACCGCCCGCGCCGAGGCCATGCCGAAGCTCTCCTTGTAGCGCCGGCCGTCGGCGTCGGTGTAGAGGTCGCCGGGGGACTCGTAGGTGCCGGCGAACCACGAGCCGATCATCACGTTCGAGGCCCCGGCGGCCAGCGCCAGCGCCACGTCGCGTGGGTGGCGTACGCCGCCGTCCGCCCAGACGTGCCGGCCGAGCTGTCGGGCCGCCGCCGCGCAGTCGAGTACGGCGGAGAACTGCGGCCGGCCCACGCCCGTCATCATCCGGGTGGTGCACATCGCGCCCGGGCCGACGCCGACCTTGACGATGTCCGCCCCCGCCTCCACCAGGTCGCGTACGCCCTCGGCGGTCACCACGTTGCCGGCCGCCACGGGGACCGCCGGGTCCAGCGCCCGGACCGCCCGCAGGGCGGTGATCATCCGCTCCTGGTGGCCGTGCGCGGTGTCCACGACCAGCGTGTCCACCCCCGCCTCCAGCAGCGCCGCCGCCTTGCCGGTCACGTCGCCGTTGATGCCCACGGCGGCGGCGATCCGCAGCCGGCCCCGGTCGTCCACGGCCGGCCGGTAGAGGGTCGCCCGCAGCGCGCCCTGCCGGGTCAGCACCCCGACCAGGCGCCCCTCGGCGTCGACCACCGGGGCGAGGCGGCGCCGGCCCGCGGAGAGCCGGTCGAAGCCGGTACGCGGGTCCGCGTCCGCCGGCACCGTGTGCAGCTCGGTGGACATCACGTGCCGCAGCTGGGCGAAGCGGTCCACGCTGACGGTGTCGGCCTCGGTCACCACGCCCACCGGCCGGCTCTCCTCGTCGATCACCACCACGGCGCCGTGCGACCGCTTCGGCAGCAGGTGGATCGCGTCGCCGACGGTGTCGGTCGGGCCCAGCGTGATCGCCGTGTCGTGCACCAGGTGCCGCCGCTTGACCCAGGCGACGACGTTCGCCACCACCTCGAAGGGGATGTCCTGCGGGATGACGGCGATCGCGCCGCGCCGGGCGACCGTCTCGGCCATCCGGCGGCCGGACACCGCGGTCATGTTCGACACCACCAGGGGGATGGTGGTGCCCGTGCCGTCGGTGGTGGCCAGGTCGACGTCGAGTCGCGAGCCCACCTCGGAGCGGGCGGGCGCCATGAAGACGTCGTTGTAGGTCAGGTCGTGCGCGGGGACCGCGCCGTGAAGGAACCGCACGTCGCCATCATTCCCGTCCGGCGGCACCCGCGCCCGGGGTGGTAGCCGAAAACACCCCGACCGCGCCCGGCGTCGTCCTCAGCCGAGCAGCAGGTTCGCCGCGACCGCGACCATCACGAGGGCGACCACGCCGTCGACGATCCGCCAGGCCGCCGGGCGGGCCAGCACGGGCGCGAGCCGGTGGGCGGCGACGCCGATGGTGGTGAACCAGACGGCGCTGGCGAGCGCGGCGCCCGCGCCGAAGACCCAGTGGTGCGGGTGCTGGCGGGCCACCCCGCCGAGCAGGAGGACGGTGTCGAGATACACGTGCGGGTTGAGGTAGGTGAACGCGAGACAGGCCAGCAGCGTCGCCCCGAGGGTCGCCGGCGGCCGGTCCGCGGGGGAGAGCGCACCGGGGCGCAGCGCGCGGCGGGCGGCCAGCACGGCGTACCCGAGCAGGAACGCGGCGCCGAACCACCGCACGGCGGTGAGGGCGGCGGGGTGTTCCGCCGTGGCGCTGCCCATGCCGGCGATGCCGAGCGCGATGAGCAGCGCGTCGGACGCGGCGCAGACGGCGACGACCGGCAGGACGTGCTCGCGGCGCAGGCCCTGCCGCAGGACGAAGGCGTTCTGCGCGCCGATGGCGGCGATCAGGGCGATGGCGAGGGTGAAGCCGGCGGCCGCGGAGCCGGCCACCGAGCTGCTGAGGATGTCGGGCACGCCTCGACGCTACGAGCCGCGCCCGATGCAGCCCAGCTAAGGATCCTCATGGCGGATAAGCTCGGCTTCATCATGCTGGACTCCACGCAGCTGCGGACGCTCGCCGCGGTGGTCCGCGAGGGCAGCTTCGAGGCGGCGGCGCGGTCCCTGCACGTCACCCCGTCGGCCGTCAGCCAGCGGGTCAAGGCCCTGGAACAGGCCGTCGGGCAGGTGCTCGTCCGCCGCTCGAAGCCGTGCGGGGCCACCGACGCGGGTCGGCCGCTGCTGCGGCTGGCCGGGCAGCTGGCCCTGCTGGAGCGGGAGGCGCTGGACGCCGCCCGGCCGGCGGTCGGCGGGCCCGCGCCCACCCGGGTGACGGTCGTGGCGAACGGAGACTCGCTGGGCACCTGGTTCGTCGGCGCGCTGGCGCGGCTGCCCGCCGGGCTGGCGCTCCTGTTCGACGTCCGCCGCGACGACGAGCACCACACGGCGGAGCTGATCCGCGACGGCACGGCGATGGCGGCCGTGACCGCGCAGCGCGAGGCCGTGCAGGGCTGCCGGGTGGAGCGGCTGGGCGCCATGCGGTACGTCGCGCTGGCCGAGACCGGGTTCGCCGCCCACCACTTCCCCGACGGCCTGACCGAGGCCGCCCTCGCGTCGGCGCCGGTGATGGCGTTCGACCGCAAGGACCAGCTCCAACAGCGCTTCGCCCGTACGGTCACCCGGCGTCGGCTCGACCCGCCGATCCACTACGTCCCGTCCTTCGACGGCTTCAACGAGGCGGTACGGCTCGGGCTCGGCTGGGGGATGGTCCCGGAACGGATCGCCCGCGCCGACGTCGCCGCCGGACGCTGCGTCGACCTCGGTGCCGGCCGCCACCTGGACCGCCCCTTGTACTGGCAGCACTGGCGGGTGGAGTCCGCCACCCTGGAGGCGTTGACGGCCGCCGTCCGGGCGGTGGCGGGCGCCGAGCTGCGCTGACCCGCGCAGTCCGAGCCGCGCCGAGGCCGGGGGCCGGTCCGGGGCCGCCCCCGAAGCGCGCCGAGGCGGGTCCGCCCGGCCTTGGCGCGGCGGGTCAGGCGATGGTGCAGATCGCCGCGCCGGCGGTGATGACGGCGCCGACCTCGGCCGCGAGGCCGCTGACCGTGCCCGCCTTGTGGGCGTGCAGCGGCTGCTCCATCTTCATCGCCTCCAGCACCACGACCAGGTCCCCCTCGGCCACGGTGTCGCCGTCGGCGACCGCGATCTTGACGATGGTGCCCTGCATCGGGGAGGTGAGCGCGTCGCCGCTGACCGCGACGCCGGCCTTGGTCCCACCGCCCCGGCGGGCCGGCTTGCGCGCGGCGGGCGCGGCGGTGGTCGTACCCGCGCCGAGGCCGGCGGGGAGGCTGACCTCCAGCCGCTTGCCGCCGACCTCGACCACGACGGTCTCGCGCCCGGCCGGCGCGTCGGCGGGGCCGGCGGCGGCGGTGAACGGCGCGACGGTGTTGTCGAACTCGGTCTCGATCCACCGGGTGTGCACGGTGAACGGCTCGGCGGTGAACGCCTCGTCCCGCACCACCAGCCGGTGGAACGGCAGCGCGGTGGCCATGCCCTCGACGACCATCTCGTCCAGGGCGCGGCGGGCCCGTTCCAGGGCCTCGGTACGCGTCTCGCCGGTGACGATCACCTTGGCCAGCAGCGAGTCGAAGTTGCCGCCGATCACGTCGCCGGCGGAGATGCCGGTGTCGACCCGGACGCCGGGACCGGTGGGCAGCCGCAGCGCGGTCACCGTGCCGGGGGCGGGCAGGAAGCTGCGGCCCGGGTCCTCGCCGTTGATCCGGAACTCGATGGAGTGCCCGCGCGGCGTCGGGTCCTCGGTGCGGCGCAGCTTCTCGCCGTCGGCGATGCGGAACTGCTCGCGGACCAGGTCGATGCCGGCGGTCTCCTCGGTGACCGGGTGCTCGACCTGCAGGCGGGTGTTGACCTCCAGGAAGGAGATGGTGCCGTCGGCGCCGACCAGGTATTCCACCGTGCCAGCGCCGTGGTAGCCCGCCTCCCGGCAGATCGCCTTGGCGCTGTCGTGGATCTGGGCCCGCTGCGCGTCGGTGAGGAACGGCGCGGGGGCCTCCTCGACGAGCTTCTGGTGCCGGCGCTGCAGCGAGCAGTCGCGCGTGCCGACCACGATCACGTTGCCGTGCTGGTCGGCCAGCACCTGTGCCTCGACGTGGCGGGGCTTGTCGAGGTAGCGCTCGACGAAGCACTCGCCCCGGCCGAACGCGGCGACCGCCTCGCGGGTGGCCGACTCGAACAGGTGCGGGATCTCCTCCATGGTGCGGGCCACCTTGAGCCCGCGCCCGCCGCCGCCGAAGGCGGCCTTGATGGCGACCGGCAGGCCGTGGTCGACGGCGAACGCCAGCACCTCGTCGGGGCCGCCGACCGGGTCGGGGGTGCCGGGCACCAGGGGCGCGCCGGCGCGCTGGGCGATGTGCCGGGCGGTCACCTTGTCGCCGAGGTCCCGGATCGCCTGAGGGGTGGGCCCGATCCAGGTCAGCCCGGCGTCGATGACGGCCTGGGCGAAGTCGGCGTTCTCGGAGAGGAAGCCGTAGCCGGGGTGCACGGCGTCGGCCCCGGCCTTCGCGGCGACCTCCAGCAGCTTGTCGATGCGCAGGTACGTCTCGGTGGCGGTGTCCCCGCCGAGCGCGTACGCCTCGTCGGCCAGCGTGGCGTGCAGGGCGTCCCGGTCGGAGTCCGCGTAGACGGCGACGCTGCCGAGGCCGGCGTCGCGGCAGGCGCGGATGACGCGGACGGCGATCTCGCCGCGGTTGGCGATGAGTACCTTGCGCACCTTGCTGGCTCCTCCCGGAGGGTCACTGACCGGGAGTGTATCGGCCACCGTGGCGGCCCTAACGATCGCTCAGTGTGGGATGCCGCACTGTTCCCGGGGCGATTGGTCGAGTTTGCTCACTACGCTCGTCCGGTGTCTGCCACGCGAATGATGATCCTCGGCCTGGTGCGCTGGATGCAGCCCGTGCACGGCTACGACGTGCGCCGCGAGCTGCTCAGTTGGAACGCCGACAAGTGGGCGAACGTGCAGCCCGGGTCGATCTACCACGCCCTGCGCAAGCTCACCCAGGAGGGACTGCTGCGCGAGGTGGCCACCGAACAGGTGGGCGCGCGTCCGGCCCGCACCACGTACGAGGTGACCCCGAAGGGCGAGGAGGAGTTCGAGTCGCTGCTGCGGGGCCTGTGGTGGCAGCTGCACGAGCCGCCGGACCCGTTCACGGCGGCGTTCTCCTTCCTGCCCGCGATGCCGCGCGACGAGGCGGCGGCCGCCCTGCGCAACCGGGCGAACCTGCTGCGCGCCGGTGTCGAGTGGATGCGTACGTCGTTGAGTTCTGACTGGATGCGTTCGAGCAAGCCGGTGCACGTGGGGTGGATGTTCGAGCTCTGGACGGCCCGGTCCGAGGCGGAGATCTCCTGGTGCGAGCGGATCGCGGAACGGATCGAGTCGGGGGTGTCGTACCTGCCCGATGGGCTGGAGCGGGCGCAGGGGTGGCAGGGCTGGGAGGAGCGGCTGCCGCCCCGGCCGACGAATGGAGAATAATCAACGTTGACCACAAAAGCTATATCGCGTTAGCCTGCCCCTCGACGCCACGGGGGAGCATGCCGTCCGGCGTCGTCCCGAGGGACAGACAGGTGGCCGGTGGCACCGGCCCGGACGACCAGGAGCACAGATGATCGAGACCAGAGGGTTGCGGAAGTCGTTCCGCTCCCGAGAGGGTCGCCAGACGAAGACCGTCGACGCGGTGCGCGGCGTCGACCTCAAGGTCACCGAGGGGGAGATCTTCGGTTTCCTCGGCCCCAACGGCGCCGGCAAGACCACCACGCTGCGGATGCTGGCCACCCTGATCGAGCCGGACGGCGGCGAGGCCACCGTGGCCGGGGCCGACCTGCGCAAGGACCCGGCCGAGGTGCGCCGCCGCATCGGCTACGTCGCCCAGGGCGGCAGCACCTGGGACGAGTCCACCGCCCGGGAGGAACTCGTCCTGCACGCCCGCATGTACGGCATCGGCAAGGCCGACGCGCACCGGCGGGCCGCCCGCGCCCTCGACGCCTTCCAGCTCACCGAGTACGCCGACCGCAAGTGCAAGACCTACTCCGGCGGTCAGCGCCGGCGGGTGGAGATCGCCCTCGGCATCATCCACGAGCCGCAGATCGTCTTCCTGGACGAGCCGACGAGCGGCCTCGACCCGCAGAGCCGGGCGCACATGTGGGAGGAGATCCGCCGGCTGCGGGCCGACGGCATGACCGTCTTCATCACCACCCACTACCTGGAGGAGGCCGACGCGCTCTGCGACCGGATCGCGATCATGGATCACGGCGAGGTGGTCGCGGAGGGCACCCCGGCGGAGCTGAAGCGCGAGATCTCCGGCGACGTCGTGCTGGTCGGCCTCGACGCGGCGGCCACCGCGCAGGCCGCGCGGCTGCTCGACGGCGAGCCGTACGTCAACAAGCTGGAGAGCGTCGAGGAGGGCGGGCTGCGGCTCTACGTCGACGAGGGCGCCACCGCCATCCCGCAGATCCTGCGCCGCGTCGACACCGCCGACCTCGGGCTCAGCTCCATCGAGCTGCACCGTCCCAGCCTCGACGACGTCTTCCTCACCAAGACCGGCCGCTCGCTGCGCGAGTCCTGATCCCCGACCGGAGAGTCCCATGAAACTCGCCCGTGACACCTGGCTGATCTTCCAGCGCCAGCTCCAACTGCTGCTGCGCAACCCCGTCTGGGTCTTCGTCGGCGTCTTCCAGCCGGTGATGTACCTGCTGCTCTTCGCCCCGCTGCTCAAGCCGGCACTGAACGCGCCCACCCAGGCGGAGGCCTACAAGATCTTCGTACCGGGCCTGCTGGTGCTGCTGGCCATCTTCGGCGGCCTGTTCCAGGGCTTCGGCCTGATCGCCGAGCTGCGCGCCGGGGTCATCGAACGCTCCCGGGTCACCCCGGTCAGCCGCCTCGCCCTGCTGCTCGGCCGCTCCCTGCGCGACGTGGTGTCGCTCATCGTGCAGGCGGTCATCATCACCCTGCTGGCGCTCCTGTTCGACCTGCGCGTCTCGCTCGTCGACCTGCTGCTGGCGTACCTCATGCTCGCCCTGATCGCGCTGATGACCTCGGCCGTCTCCTACGGCATCGCGCTCAAGGTCAAGAGCGAGGACGCGCTGGCCCCGCTGATGAACACCGTGGCCCAGCCGGTGCTGCTGCTCTCCGGCATCCTGCTGCCGCTGACCTTCGCCCCGGGCTGGCTGCAGGGCATCGCCGAGTGGAACCCGTTCTCCTGGGCGGTCGACGGCACCCGGGCCCTCTTCGCCGGCGAACTCGGCGACGACAAGGTCTGGCAGGGGCTCGGCATCATCGCGATCCTCGCCGCCGCCGGCGTCTTCTGGGCCGCCCGGCAGTTCGCCCGCAGCGTCCGCTGAGCGGAGGGCTCCCCGCCGGACCTCGGCGAGAGCTGCCTCTCACCAGAGGCGGGGCACCCGGCCGACGCTTGTAGCGTGAGGCCGGTGCCCCGCCTCACCCGTGACCGGCTCACCTGGCTGACCTACGCCCAGCTCGGGCTGTGGGGCTTCTTCCTCTACGGCTTCGGGCCGGTCGTGCCGCTGCTCCGCGACGAACAGGGCACCTCGGCCGCCGTCGCCGGCCTGCACAGCACCGGCATCGCCGTCGGCGCGCTGGCCGGCGGGGCGCTCTTCGCACCCCTGGCCCGCCGGCTCGGCCGGGGCCGGGCGATCTGGACCGGGCTGGCGGGCGTGGCGGCCGGCGTCGCGGCCCTGGGCCTCGTGCGCGACCTGCCGGCCACGATCACCGCCGTCGCGGTGATCGCCACCTTCGGCATGCTGGTGATCAGCGGCGTGTCCGTGGTGCTCACCGACCGGCACGGCGCGGGTGCGCCCGCCGCGCTGACCGAGGCCAACGCCGTCTGCGCCGGCGCCGGCATCCTCGCCCCGCTGGTCATCGGCGCCAGCGTGGACGCCGGGTGGGGATGGCGGCCGGCGATGGCCGTCGAGGTCGGCCTGATCGCGCTGGTCGCGCTCGCCGCCCTGACCTTCCGCGTACGCCTGCCGAAACCCGCCCCCGCTGCCGCGGCTCCCGGCGGGCCTCCCGCCTCCTCGGCTCCCGCCTCCCCTGCCCCCGGCTCCCCGGGTCCCGCCGGCGTCGTCTCGGTGGTCGGCGCCCAGCTGGGCGGCCGACGCCTGCCGACGGCGTACTGGATCGCCTGGGTGCTGATGGCGGTCACCGGCTCGATCGAGGTCTGCCTGTCGCTCTGGACGGCCGACGTGCTCCGCTCGCACGCCGGGATGGCAGCCGGGGGTGCCTCGGCCGCCGTCGCCGCGATCGTCTGCGGCATGTTCGTGGGCCGGCTCGTCGGGGGCCGGCTCGCCCTGCGGTACCGGCCCGTGCCGTTGCTGCTCGCCGCGCTGGGCGTGTCGCTGGCCGGGTTCGCGCTGTTCTGGATCGCGCCGGTCGGTTGGCTCGCCGTCACCGGCCTGGTCGTCCTCGGCCTCGGCAACGCCCTGCACTACCCGCTGGCGATCTCGATCGCGCTCGCCGTCGCCGGGCCGGCTGCGGACCGGGCGGCCGGCTACGCGTCGTACTCGATGGGGGTCGGCTTCGGCATCGCGCCGGTCGCGCTCGGCTGGGTGGCAGACGGGGTCGGGCCGCACCTGGCCTTCCTGCTCCTGCCGGCCTTCATCGCGGCGGCCGCGCTGCTCGCCGCCCGCCTGGGCCGCGCCCTGCGCCCGGCCGAACCCGCCCCCACCACCCCCGCGACGACGAACGCCTAGGCACTGACAGACCTGGCCCCTGACCGGCCCCTGCCTGCCCGCCGGGTGCCGTTCCCCGGCACCTAGCTGAAAAAGGTCCCTGCCTGCCCGCCGAGTGGCATTCCCCGGCGATCTTGGCAGGAAAAGGCCCCTGGGAGGGCCGTTTCCTGCCAAGATCGCGCAGGGCGGGGTCCTGCCCGGTCAGGGTCAGTGCACTCGGGCCAGGGTGAGGCCGTCGGCGATCGGGAGCATCACCGCGTCCACCCGGACGTCGGCGAGCACCTCGTCGTTGAACGCCGCGATGGCCCGGTCGTCGGCGTTCTGCGGGGCGATCACCCGGCCGCCGCGCAGCACGTTGTCGACCGCGATCACCCCGCCGGGGCGCATCCGGGGCACCAGTTCCGCCCAGTAGATCGGGTAACCGGTCTTGTCGGCGTCGATGAACGCGAAGTCCAGGTGCCGCTCGTGGGGCAGCTCGCGCAGCGTGTCGCCGGCCGGACCGATGCGCAGCTCGATCCGGTCGTCCACGCCGGCGCGGGCCCAGTAGCGCCGGGCGATGCCGGTGAACTCCTCCGAGATGTCGAAGCAGGTCAGCCGTCCACCCTCGGGCAGCCCCCGGGCGATCGCCAGCGACGAGAGGCCGGTGAACGTGCCCACCTCGACGGCCTGCCGCACCCCGAGCAGTCGGGTGAGGAAGGTCAGGAAGGCGGCCTGCTCCGGCGCGACCTGCATCTGCGCGTCGTTCGGCAGGGCCGCGCGGGTCTCCTCGGCCAGGTCCCGCATGATCTCGTCCGGCGGCGCACCGCGCGAGACCAGGTACGCGTGCAGTTCCGAGGTGAGCGGGATCGACTTGGTGGTCATGAACGGACGCTAGCCGAGCGGTTCGACCGTCTGGTTGCCGGGCGCGACCTTCGTCCACAGATCGGTGAGACGCAGGTCCAACTCGGCGAGGAGGCGACGCAGCACCGGCAGGGAGAGCCCGATGACCGTACTGGGGTCACCCTCGATCCGTTCCACGAACGGCCCGCCCAACCCGTCGATCGTGAAGGCACCCGCCACGGCCAGCGGTTCGCCCGTACCCACGTACGTGGCGATCTCCTCGTCGCTGACGTCGGCGAAGTGCACGACGGTGGAGGCGACCGCCTCGGCCCGCCGCCCCGCCTCGACGTCGACCAGGCAGTGCCCGCTGTGCAGCACGCCGCTGCGCCCGCGCATCCGCTCCCAGCGCCGGATGGCGTCCGCCTCGTCGGCCGGCTTGCCGAGGATCTCCCCGTCGAAGGCCAGCACCGAGTCGCACCCGATCACCAGCGTCCGCTGGTCGTCGGCCGGCCGCAGCCGGGTCAGCACCGCCTGCGCCTTCATCCGCGCCAGTTCCAGGCAGAGATCCTCGGCCCGCTCGGTGACCACGAGGGACTCGTCGACGCCGCTGACCAGCACGTCCGGTTCGATCCCGGCGGCCTGGAGAATCTTGCGGCGGGCAGGGCTCGCCGAGGCGAGCACGAGGCGGAGCGACATGGGCTTCGGCACGTCGCCGACGTTACCGGCTGGCCGGGACGACGACGTCTCCGGTGGGACGTGTCCACCCCTTGCCCACCCGTACCCGTCGTCTGGATTGCTCAGCGACTGATCCGGGGCGGGGGGTCGTCGCCACGACGACGCCGACGGGCGACGAACGTCCACGTGCCGCCTGCGGCCACGATGACGCCGAGGGTGACCAGGCCACGGGTGGTGGACCCGTCGTTTCCGTCGGTCGCCGGCTCCGCTACCGCCGTCGTGGTCGCGGCGGAGGGGACCGGCGCGCTGGCCGTCGTCGAGCCGAAACCCAGCGGCGGTACGTCAGCCGTCAACGCCGCCACCAGGTCGATGACCCCGTGGCCGTACTCGTCGTCCCGTCCCGGGGGACCCTTGTCGATCGCGGTAGCCGTGAGCCTGTGAGCCACCTCCGAGGCAGGCAGGTACGGGTACTTCGACCGGATCAACGCTGCCGCCCCCGCAACGATGGCGGTGGAGTCCGACGTTCCCGTGCCCCTTCGGTACTTGCCGTCAGTGCTCGTGCTGTAGATGTTCACGGCAGGTGCAACCAAATCGATCTCGGAACCAGTAACCGAGACGGCGGCAATATGGCCGGTTCGGTCGACCCCGCCCACCGCGATTACGCCTGGGTAAGAGGCGGGAAAGCCGACATGTTGGCTGAAGGGCTTGTTGCCTGCTCCCGCAACAACAACGATATCCGCGCGAATTGCAGCCTCGACTGCTGCTAGCAGTCGGCTATCTGCCGCACCTGCTGCTGAAATGCTGATTACTTCCACATGCTGCGTGATTGCGTAACTGATTGCGTCTGCCAAATCCTGACTGGTGCCTTCCCGGTTTTTGCTCTTCACTCTTATGGGAAGGATCTTTGCCTTCGGCGCTATGCCAAGAGCGCCTTGTTGGTTGGCATGCCCGTGGGCTGCGATGAGTCCTGCCATGCCGGTTCCATGACTGTCTCGGTCTTGCCGGCCGTCGCCGCTACCTCCAGCAACAATATCTATGCCGAGGCGCAGATTCTTAGCAAGGTCTGGATGCGGATGGACGCCGGTGTCTGGCACCGCGACCGTCACGCCTTCGCCTTGAGTAATCTGGTGCACTTCGGTGACCTTGAGGAAGCCTAGGTGCCACTGATCCCGTCGGATTCGGTCGCTGCCATCCGGACTTGGAGCGCTAAGGATGGACCCAGCATGCGAGGGAATGGGCGACAGGAGTGTTGCCGTAAGACTGAACAGCGCCAAGGCGACCTGAAAAGTCCGAGTTTTCAACGGTTCAAGCCAATAGCCGGACCTGGGTCGATGGGGTCATCTTCGTCTGGAGGTCGGACTACCGGGCTTACGCCTTGGTTTACTTCCCATGGGTGATCCGGGTCCCAGCGTCGCGACTCCTCATAACTGCCATCGTGCCGCCCTGACCGGCCCGGTATTCCACCTGCACGTGCAGTCCCCACCCCGGGCGCTCCACCGATTGGGGGAATACTCTGCCCCGAAGTGGAGCTGCGGCCACCACCACCAGGGCGGGAGCCTGCAGCCCCAGTCGGAGCAGTGCCAGCGCCCCCACCGCCGATCACTCCACCAATCGGGTTAACCCGGCGTTGCTGTGCGCCACTCGATTGTCCAAATCCTGTTCCGGGGGTTCCGCCGATCAGGCCGCCAGGTGGCATGGGGCGGGCTGGTGCCGGTGGCGTGGCAGGCGGAAGGCCGCTTGTTGCTCCGTTGACTGCCCGGCTGGTTGGGGGAGGCTGACCGATCGGTGATCCAGAGATCCCGCGTCCAGGCCGCGCACCGGGTGGCATAGCAGGCAACGGCCCACTGCTGGAGCCATTAGGCAGGCCGGGCGAAGCGACACCTGGCAACGTTGTGTTGATTGGAGAAGGCGCTAGGCCGGGTGCAACGCCTCCAAGGACGGGTCCGATGCCACGGGCGGTTGGTGCCGACACCTGTTGCGCGTTTGCGGTCGGCCGGATAGCAGACGAAGCAGCTGAGTTCGACAGTGGTACAGGAACGATGGGCGGAATCACCGGAGCGGCAGCACCGCCTCCGTATACATCGGAGTTGTGCTGATCGATTCCAGGTGACGGCTTAGGCCTTGGTGGTGGTTGGCGAAGCATTACCTGGGCCTGCTGGAGTTCGCCGCTGAGGCCGTACATGATGCCGCGCGCCTGGACGTTGAGGCGCTCCAGGTCGGCGTCCGTCACCGGACGGTCCGGGACCCGGCTGCCCATGGCGGCCTTCGGGTCGGCGAGCGTCGCGTCGTACGTCTGCTTCTCCTGGACCTTGACGGCGTACGTCTCGTAGATCTTCTTGAGTTCCGCGCGCGTGGCGCTGATGGCCTGCGTGGCGGCGGAGAGCGCGGTGTAGTTGGCGCTGGCGGCGTCGTGCGTGCGTCGCACCTGGTCGATCAGCTCGTCCAGCTCGCGGACGTACGCCCGGGCGGCCTCGTTGGTCTCCGGGGGCCACGCCTCAGCCAGCCCCTTGCGGTATTCCTGGAGGCGGGCCAGGTGCATCCGGGCGAGGTCGCAGACCTTGCGCCAGCCGGCGACCTGCTTCCAGTGGTTGGTGGTGTCGTGGTCCTGGAGGCAGGCCCACATGCTGGCGACGTCCATCAGCCGCCAGTCGGTGAGGGCGGACGTGCGGCCGCCGGCGCCCCGCTCGATCACGGCAGCACCACCGGGCCCTGTCCCTGCCCCGGCACGGGCTCCGGCCCGGTGGGATCACGCAGCACCGGGGATCCGCCGCGAGACACTGCGGCGGCCGGGTTGGCGAGGGCGCGCTCCACGTCGGTCACGCGCGCGGCAGCGAAGGCGTCCGCCCCGGTGTAGCGGGCGGCGACGGTGCCGGCGGCGACTGCCAGGTGGCCGGTGACGTCGCGGACGCCCCAGACCATGTTGGCCGTGGCCTGCTGGGTCTCGTGGTGTGCGCGCAGGAAGTTGACCAGCTCGATGAACGCGTCGGCCGGGTTGGGCACCGGCGCCGTCATGTCCTCGGCGATGTACGACAGGTGCGGGGCGTAGTTGCGTTGCACCTCGGCCTGGAGCTTGTCGGCGAACTCGCGGAGCTGGCGGATGTCGGCCTCAATGCCGCCGTAGCCGCGGAGCCAGGATGCTGGGCGGTCCTCCTCGGGGATCATCGGCCCTCCCTACCCGTCACTGCACCGTCTCCCTGAGTGAGGTTAATGGGTCACCGGGGGTGACGGCAGCCCCGCCCCGGCGCGCACCGGCCGCCCCGCTGGTGCGCAGGGGTGCCGAGCTGCGGTGATCCGTACGGAAAAGGGCCGAAAGGTCAGCGGGGCAGGCCGGACGCGCGCCAGGCGCCGGGGCCGGCGACCGGCGCCGCGACGGGCCGGCCGGAGCGCGCCCAGGCGGACGCGGCGGCCGGAGGGGCCACGGCGACCGGCCGGGAGCGTACGACGATCGCGCCCACCAGCGCGGCCAGTTCCTCGGCGGTGGGGACCCCGCGGACGACCCGGAACAGCGGCTCTTCGGCAGACATGGCGCCAGCGTACGCGCCGGAGAGGTTGACCTGAACCGCACAGTGGCGTGCCGGCGGTGTGAGCGTCGTCGGCTCCGGGTACCGTCTGGGCGATGTCGAACGCGCTGCCCCAACTCGTCGCTGACCGATACCGGCTTCTCTCGCCGCTCGGTCAGGGCGGCATGGGTCGGGTGTGGAAGGCGCGCGACGAGGTGCTGCACCGGGACGTGGCGATCAAGGAACTCGTCCCGCCGCCCAGCCTCACCGACGAGGAGCGCCGCGAGATGCGGGAGCGCTCGCTGCGTGAGGCCCGGGCCATCGCCCGGCTCAACCACATCAACGTGGTCCGCATCTTCGACGTGCTGCGCACCGACGGCGACCCGTGGATCGTCATGGAGTACGTGCCGTCGAAGTCGTTGCAGGACACCCTCGCCGAGGACGGCCCGGTGACGCCGGCGCGGGCCGTGGAGATCGGCCTGGGCGTGCTGGCCGCGCTCAAGTCGGCGCACAAGGCCGGCGTGATGCACCGCGACGTCAAGCCCGGCAACGTGCTGCTGGGCGACGACGGCCGGGTGGTGCTGACCGATTTCGGTCTCGCCACGATTCCCGGCGACCCCAACGTGACCCGTACCGGCATGGTGCTCGGCTCGCCCGCGTACATCTCGCCGGAGCGGGCCCGCGAGGGCACCGCCGGGCCGGAGGCCGACCTCTGGTCGCTGGGCGCCACCCTCTACGCGGCGGTCGAGGGCAAGTCGCCGTACGCGCGACCGTCGGCGATCGCCACCCTGGCGGCGCTCGCCACCGAGCCGATGCCGCCGCCGAAGAACGCCGGGCCGCTCAAGCCGGTCCTCAACGGCCTGCTGCGCAAGGACCCGAAGGAGCGGATCACCGCCGAGGTGGCGGAGAAGCTGCTCCGCCGCGCGGGTGGCAAGCGCACGCGCACCATCCCGCTGCTCGACGGCGTACGCCGGCCGGGGCCGAACGGTCCGCGTGAGCCGCGCCCGCCGTTGGTGCCGGCGCCGCGACCGGCCGAGAGCGGATCCGACAGGCCGGTCAGCCCGCCGGCGCCGCGTGCGCCGCTGGCGGCGGCCGGTGCCGCCGCGGCGTCGACGGCCGGGGACGCGAGCGCGGCGTCGGACCTCGCGCCGACCGCCAAGGTCGGACCGTCGACCTCGGACTCGGCCCCGACCGCGAAGGTCGACCCGCCGAAGCCCGCGCTCGACGACACGAAGGTCGAGCCGGCGCCCCGCAAGCCGGCGAATCCCACCTCGGTGATGCCGCCGCCGGTGGGCCCGCCGTCCGGCCGGGCGACGGTCGTGGCGTCCGACGGTACGAAGCCGAACAACACCCGGCGCAACGTGCTGATCGGCGTGCTGGTGGCGCTGCTGCTGATCGGCCTGGTGGTGGTCGTGCCGATGCTGACCGGTGACGACGGTGGGGACGGCGGCGGCACCCCGCAGGCCGACCCGACCGGCGCGGCGACCTCCCAGGGGCAGCCGCCGCAGTCCTCCGCGCCGGCCCCGCCCACGAGCGCCGCGCCGAGCCCGACGCCCTCGGCCACCCCCTCCCCGACACCGGACGCGCTGCCGGCGGGCTGGAAGCTGCACAAGGACCCGGGCGGTTTCACGGTGCCGCTGCCGGCGACCTGGGTGCGCCGCAACGCCGGAGCGAACACGGTCGTCTTCGACGAGCCCGGCGGCCCGGGGGAGCTGCTGGTGCAGTGGACCTCCACGCCGAAGTCCGACGCCTACGCCGACTGGAAGCGGATCGAGCCGGGCCGCCGGAAGCTCGTCAACAACTACCAGTACCTGAGCATCGAGCGCTGCAACTACTTCAAGACCTGTGCGGACTGGGAGTGGCTGGAGACCCGTGACGGCACCCGGATCCACGTGCGCAACCGGGGCTTCGTCACGGCCAAGAACCGCGGTTACGCCCTGCGCTGGGAGGTCGCCGCGAAGGACTGGCAGGCCAAGCTGGCCGACTTCGACCGGATCGCCAAGGGCTTCGTGCCCGACCGCAAGGACTGAATCGCGGGATTCGCGCCCGTTGCGAGATCGACTCGCATGACCTTCCGCCGTACGGGGTATCTGACCTTTACGACGGAAGGGAGGGTACGACATGGGATACCGACTCAGGAACGCCCGGCCCCGAGTGGCACTGTGGATGCTCGTGGCTCTCGGCGACATCGTCCTGCTGCTCACCGCCGCCGGCCTGCCGGTGCTGTTCGCACTGCTCAGTGTCGTCACCGTCACCCTCGCCGGGGTGGGCGTCCGGCGCTTCGCCCGGCGGGGCGCGCTCGCCCGCGAGGACGCGGCGACCGTTTCCGTGGCGGCCCGACGGCGGGCCTGACACCCGCGAGACGCGACGTGGCGGCAGCCGGACCAGTTGTCGACCGTACGGTGACAACCGATCCCGCTGCCGCCAACCGCCTCCCCAGGCGTCTGGATGCTCAGGTGTTGTTGGCCAGCGCGATCAGCCGGCTCCGGTCACCGTTCCAGTGGTTGCGGTCGACCCCGCCGCTGATGCCCGCGACGCTCCCCCGGTCGGTGTACTGCCAGAAGCTCCAGAACGGCGCCCCGGCGGGCAGCGCGCCGACCGTGCTCGACCAGCGGGCGACCCAGAGCGGGTGGTTGGCCCACGGGGCCGTCCAGCTGCCGGTGCACTGGTTCCACCAGCTCGTGGTCGTGTAGATGACGGCGTAGCGGCCGGTGCGGGCGCGGTAGGTGTTGAGGAAGTCCTGGACCCAGTTGCGCATGCCGGTCGTGCTCAGGCCGTAGCAGTAGCCGCCGGCGTACGGGTTGGCTTCGAGGTCCAGCGCGGCCGGGAGGGTGCGGCTGTCGGCCGACCAGGCGCCGCCGTTGGAGGCCAGGTAGTTCGCCTGCACCGCCCCGGAGGAGATGTTGGGCCGGGCGAAGTGGTACGCCCCCCGGATGACGCCGGCGTTGTAGGCGGCCACGTAGTTCGTGTTGAACCTCGGGTCCTTGTAGCTGGTGCCCTCGGTCGCCTTGATGAAGGCGAACTGGATGCCCGCGTTGCGGACGCTGGTCCAGTTGATGGCGCCCTGGTAGTGGGACACGTCGATGCCGGGGGTGGTGGCGGCGGACGCCGGGGCCGCGGTCGCGGCGAGCCCCGCCGCCGCGGTGGCGAGGGCCGCGAGGGTGGCGGCCAGCAGCCGTCGCAGGGATGTTCCGGTACGGGTCATGGATGCCTCCAAGGACGCCGGAATCAATAGACGTTCATCTTTGGAGGTAAGTGCCTCGAAAGGCAAGGGGAGCTAAGGAAATCTTCAGGATCGGTGGAAGCCGACCACCCTGACGGCCGCGGTTCTCCGCCTCAGCGCAGCATGGCCGGGTCGACGCGCCAGCGGATCGGCTCGGCCAGGTCGAGTTCCTCGCCCGGCTTCGCGACCTGCTCCTCGACGTAGTGCGCGCCGTCGAGCCGGTGCAGCCGCAGCGAGTGGCCGGCGGCGCCCACCTCCCGCTCCGGTCGCCACCGGATCAGACTTCCACGATACGGACCGACGAGGGCGCAGCGACACAGGTCGGAGCCGGTAGGCTCGCGCCCCATGGTGTCGATCGACGGGCTCGGCGGTCTCTGGGACAAGCTGTTCGCGGCGCAGCCGGACCCGCCGCCCCTGCTGGTGCTGCTGACCGCCGTCGTCGCGCTGGTGGTGGTCAGCACCCGGCTGCCCTGGCGGATCGCCCGCAACGCCATCACGATCGCCCACGAGGGCGGGCACGCGCTGGCCGCCCTGCTCACCGGCCGCCGCCTGCACGGCATCCGGCTGCACTCGGACACCTCGGGGCTCACCCTCTCCGCCGGCCGGCCCACCGGCCCGGGGATGATCCTCACCCTGCTCGCCGGCTACGTCGCCCCGCCGCTGGTCGGGCTGGCCGGCGCGTGGCTGCTCGGCGGCAACCGGATCACCCTGCTGCTCTGGGTCGCCGTGGCCCTGCTGCTGGCCATGCTGATCATGATCCGCAACGTCTTCGGCGTGGTGTCGCTGCTGGTCACCGGCGGGGTGGTGCTCACCGTCTCCTGGTACGCCACACCGCAGGTGCAGGCGGCGTTCGCGTACGCCGGGGTGTGGTTCCTGCTGCTCGGCGGCGTACGGCCGGTGGTGGAGCTGCAACGGCTGCGCTCGCGCGGCCGGATGCCCGCCTCCGACGCCGACCAGCTCGCCGGCCTCACCCCGCTGCCGGCCTTCTTCTGGGTCACCGTCTTCGCCCTGGTCAACCTGGTCGCCCTCGGCGCCGGCGCGCTGCTGCTGGCCGGCCCGATCCTCACCGAGGCCGGCCTGACCCCCTGACCGGGCCGCGAACGCCGCGCACGGATCTCCGCCGGCGGGTTCGACGCGACCGGATTGGCGAAAATGCCCGGCCGGCAGGGCAACCGGCGGCACCGCCGGGCGCGTGTCCCCTGTGACCGTCACGGGGAGGTAGCAGGTGCCGGACGTCGACGGGTTCGACGAGTTCTACCGGGGCAGCAGGCAACGGCTGCTCGGCTTCGTCTACGCGCTCACCGGCGACCTCGCCGAGGCGCAGGACGCCGTGCAGGAGGCGTACATCAGGGCGTGGCAGCGCTGGCCGACGGTCAGCGGATACGAGGAACCGGAGGCGTGGGTGCGGGTCGTGGCGAGCCGGATCGCGGTCAGCCGGTGGCGCAGCCTGCGCAGCCGGGCCCGCGCCTACCTGCGGCACGGCGTCAACGAGAGCGTGCCCGGCCCGGACACCGCCACCGTGGAGGTGGTCACCGCCCTGCGACGGCTCCCCGAGGAACAGCGCACCGCCATTGCGCTCTACTACCTGATGGGCATGCCGGTCGCCGAGGTGGCCCGGCAGACGGCCGCCCCGGTGGGCACGGTCAAGGCCCGACTCTCCCGGGGGCGTGCCGCGCTCGCCGGGCTGCTCGCCGTCTCTGACCTGGAGGAGGCCGCCGATGCGTGACGAGATGACGTTCGTCGAACAGGTGCACCGCGACCTGCGTGACGTCCGCTGGCCGGAGCCGGCGGAGATCCGCGCCCGGGCGCGCAGGCGCAGCAGGCGTACGGCGCTGACGGCGGCCGTCGCGGTGCTCGTCGTCATCTCCGGCTCGGCCGTGGCGGTCGGGGAGTGGGCCGGGCGGAAGGACGCGCCCCCGGCGCCCATGGCCGCCACCGCCGTGTCGCCGACGACCGCCGCGCCGGCCGACATCCCGCAGGACGCGCTGCTCGCCCCGGCGGACCTGCCCCTGACGACCGCCGTGCAACTCGGCGAGCCCGGCCTGATGGAACCGGTACGGGTCGACCCGGTGCTGGAGTCCTGCGGCCGCGAGCGGGGCGTGCCGTCGGCGGCGCCCACGTCCCGCTACTCGCGGTCACAGACCCTGCTCTTTGCCCCGGTGAGCCCGGTGACGCGGGGCCCGGCGCTCACCCAGGAGGTCTACCGTGTCCAACCGGGCCAGGGCCGGCTGGTCTTCGGCCTGGTCGGGCTGCTGCTCAACGCCTGTGCCGAGTGGCAGCTGACGAAGTCCACGCTCCTTGACGGTCGTCCGGTGGCGACCATCCAGACGCACCGCTGGGAGACGCCGATCAGCGGCTTCGCCGGCGACGACTCGGTGATGCTGCGCCACGTGTCGATGCCCTCCCGCCTGCGGGCCAGCGGGAGGGCGGCGGCCGCGGACGAGGGGGTCGAGGTCACCATGGTGGTGCAGGTCGGTGACCTGGTCACCGTGATCGCGCTCAGCCCGGGGACCCTGCAGGACACGGTCGCCGGAACGCGCCCCGGCGGCCTGAGCTCCGCCGACCTGCAGACGCTGGGCAGGACGGCGGCGCGCCGGATGTGCGCGTCGGCGAATACAGGCTGCTGACCGACCCGTGCCCGGCCCGGCGGGTCGGCCGGGCCGGGCCGGCGGCGTCAGAGCGGGATGTTGCCGTGCTTCTTCGGGGGCAGGGTCTCGCGCTTGGTGCGCAGCACGCGCAGCGCGCGGACGATCTGGGTACGCGTCTCGTGCGGCGGGATGACGCTGTCGACGTAACCGCGCTCCGCCGCGATGTACGGGTTGGCGAGGGTGTCCTCGTACTCGGCGATCTTCTCCGCCCGCACGGCTGCCGGGTCCTCGGCGGCGGCCAGCTCCGAGCGGTAGAGGATGTTCACCGCGCCCTGCGCGCCCATCACCGCGATCTGCGCGGTCGGCCAGGCGAAGTTCAGGTCCGCGCCGAGGTGCTTGGAGCCCATCACGTCGTACGCCCCGCCGTACGCCTTGCGGGTGATGACGGTGACCTTGGGGACGGTGGCCTCGGCGTACGCGTAGATGAGCTTCGCGCCCCGGCGGATGATGCCGTCCCACTCCTGGCCGGTGCCGGGCAGGAAACCGGGGACGTCCACGAAGGTCAGCACCGGGATGTTGAACGCGTCGCAGGTGCGCACGAACCGGGCGGCCTTCTCCGAGGCGGCGATGTCCAGGGTGCCGGCGAAGTGCATCGGCTGGTTGGCGACCACGCCGACCGGCCGGCCCTCGACGCGGCCGTAGCCGACGACCATGTTCTGCGCGTAGAGCGGCTGGACCTCCAGGAACTCGCCGTCGTCGAGGACGTGCTCGATCACCCGGTGCATGTCGTACGGCTGGTTGGCCGAGTCGGGGATCAGCGTGTCCAGCTCCCGGTCCTCCTCGCTGACGTCGAGGTCGGCGGGCGCGTCGAAGACCACCGGCTCGTCCAGGTTGTTCGACGGCAGGTACGACAGCAGTGCCTTGACGTAGTCGACGGCGTCCTGCTCGTCGGTGGCGAGGTAGTGCGCGTTGCCGCTGCGCGAGTTGTGCGTACGGGCGCCGCCCAGCTCCTCCATCCCGACGTCCTCGCCGGTGACGGTCTTGATGACGTCCGGGCCGGTGATGAACATGTGCGAGGTCTGGTCGACCATGACGGTGAAGTCCGTGACCGCCGGGGAGTAGACCGCGCCGCCGGCACACGGGCCCATGATCAGGGAGATCTGCGGGATGACGCCGCTGGCCCGCACGTTGCGGAAGAAGATCTCGCCGTAGAGGCCGAGCGAGGCGACGCCCTCCTGGATGCGCGCGCCCCCGGAGTCGTTGATGCCGACGACCGGGCAGCCGATCTTCATGGCCAGGTCCATCACCTTGACGATCTTCTCGCCGAAGACCTCGCCGAGGGAGCCGCCGAAGACGGTGAAGTCCTGGGCGAAGACGCAGACCTGCCGGCCGTCGATGGTGCCGTAGCCGGTGATGACGCCGTCGCCGTACGGGCGGGTCTTCGCCAGGCCGAAGTTGGTGGACCGGTGCCGGGCCAACTCGTCCAGCTCGACGAAGGACCCCTCGTCGAGCAGCATCTCGATCCGCTCGCGGGCGGTCTTCTTGCCCCTCGCGTGCTGCTTCTCGACCGCGCGCGCCGACCCGGCGTGCACCGCCTCGTCGACCCGCCGATCCAGGTCGGCCAGCTTGCCCGCGGTGCTGTGGATGTTGATCCCGGTCTCGGTAGTCACCCTGGGAATATAACGATGGTTCAGGTCGCCGCCGCTGTGCAGTTCGCCTCAGCCGAGCCGAGTCGAGTCGAGTCGAGTCGAGACGAGACGAGCCGCGATGCCGACGGCCGGCCGGGCGGGCTGGCCGTAGGCTGACGGGATGCCGGGCTCGCCGTACACCGATCTGGACCGCCCGCCGCTGTCGGCGGCGCGGCTGCGACGGGCGCTGGTCGCCCCGCACGGGCCCTGGACCCGGCTGGAACTGCGCGTCGAGACCGGTTCGACCAACGCCGACGTCGCCGAGGCGGCCCGTGCCGGCGAGCCGGAGGGCCTGGTGGTGGTCGCGGAGCGGCAGACCGCCGGGCGCGGCCGGCGCGGCCGGGCCTGGCAGTCGCCGGCCCGGGCCGGCATCGCCACCAGCGTGCTGCTGCGGCCGGGGGAGGCCGTGACCGAGCGTGGCTGGCCGCCCGCACCCCAGACGGGGTACGGCTGGCTGCCGCTGCTCGCCGGCGTCGCGCTGGTCGAGGCGGTGACCCGGCTGGCCGAACTCGACGCGCGGCTGAAGTGGCCGAACGACCTGCTCGTCGACGACGCGAAGTGCGCCGGCATCCTCGCCGAGGCGGTGCCGGGCCCCTCGCCCGCCCGGCCGCCCGCGATCGTGCTCGGTATGGGCCTCAACGTCACGCTCCGCGCCGACGAGCTGCCGGAGAACCCGACGGGGCTGCCGGCGACCTCCCTGCAACTGGCCGGCGCGGCGGCCACCGACCGGGACCCGCTGCTGCGGGCGCTGCTGCGCGGGATCGCCGACTGGTACGCCGAGTGGCGCGCGGCCGGCGGGGACGCGGTCGCCAGCGGCCTGCGCGACGCCTACCTCGCGGCCTGCGCGACGGTCGACCGGCAGGTACGCGTGCTGCTGCCCGGCGGCGAGGAGCTGACCGGCACCGCGACCGGCGTGGACGCCGACGGCCAGCTCCTGGTCACCACCGCCGGCGGCAGCCGCGCCCTCGCGGCCGGAGACGTGCTGCACCTTCGCTGAATCCCGCGCAGACGCCCGCCGCGCGGCTGATCCCCTGGTGCGAGGGGAGCCGTTACGGTCAGCGCGTCCGTTTCTGCGAGGAGGTTCCCGTGGCTTTCCCCGATGACGTGCTCACCGAGGACGAGCACGTCGTACTGCACCTGCACCCGCACTGGAAGGCGCTGATCCGGCCGGTCGCGGTGCTCGTGCTCGCCGTCGCGGCGGTGGTGGCCGGCCTGGTCCTGCTGCCCTCCGGCGGGGGCGGCTCGATCGCGCTCGCCGTCATCGGCGGCCTGGCCCTGCTGGCGGTGCTGTGGCTGGCGCTGTGGCCGTTCCTGGTCTGGCGGAGCACCCACTATCTCTTCACCAACGAGCGGGTGCTGCTCCAGCAGGGCGTGCTCTCGCGCGACCGGCGGGACATCCCGCTGACCCGGATCAACGACCACGCGATGAACCAGCAGTTCGTGGAGCGCCTGCTCGGCTGCGGGACGCTCACCATCGAGTCCGCCGGCGAGCGCGGCCAGTCCGTCCTGCACGACGTGCCGGGGGTCGGCCGGGTCCAGACCAAGCTCTACGAGCTGGTGGAGGCCCACCACGACAAGCACTCCCTCGGCGACAACGAGATGCGCGACATCCTGGCGGACCTGCACGAGGGCAAGCCGCTGCGCGACCCCACCGCCTGACCCGGCGCGAGCTCGGACCCGGCCCGGTCCGCCCCGGTCAGACCGGGGCCCGCCGCGCCGGGTCGGGCGGGGCGGGCCTGGGCGTGGGTTCAGCGGCGTGGCGTGGGTTCAGCGGCGGGGCGGGCGACGGGTGCTGGCCTGCAGCTCGGCGGCCAGTTCCGCCTCCAGCTCCCGGTCGAGGGAGCCGCCCAGACCCGTGTCGAGCCGGGCGGAGCGCCCCTGGACCGGGGTCCCCGGGCCCGCCGCCGGCGCGGGGTTCGGAGCGGGCACGACGTGCGGGGCGTACGGCCGGCTGCCCGGCGGCGGTTCGGACTCCTCCAGCTCGGAGATCGACTCGGCCAGCTCGGCGACCGGGTCCATCTCCGCCATCGTGTCCCACTCGTCGCGCGGGATGCTGTGCCACGTCTCGGCCGCGTGGGCCGGCGCCGGTTGGAAGACGAACGTCCGGTAGGACCAGAAGCGGAACAGCGTGGCGAGCAGCACCCCGCCGGTCTTGGCCACGTTGAGGGCCAGCAGGCCGGTCAGGCCCAACCCGTACTTGGCGGCGGCCAGGACGCCCAGCTCGATGAGCAGGCCGGCCCCGTTGAAGAGGAAAAAGAGGACGTACTCGCGCCGCATGGCTGATTTCGGGCGATCCCGGTACGTCCAGTGACGATTCATCAGATAGGACGTGAGGGTCGCCACCACGGTCGCGATGACCGTCGCCTTCAGCTGACCGTTGACGAAAACGGTCAGCGCGAGCACGTTGAACACGGCGTAATTGATTACGGTGTTGACGCCACCGACGATTCCGAACTTGAGCGCCTCGTTGATGAACTTCTGCCAGCGCTCAGGCAGCAGACGGACAAGACGCATGCGGAACACCTTAGGGCAGTGGGCGGGGCCGGCAGGCTCCGGCCGGGACGGGGTGGGCGGCAGGTCACGCCCGGTGGTCTCGGTCGTGCTTCTCTTCCGGAACCCTCGGAGTTCCCGCTTCCACGAAGACGAACCGTCGGTAGGACCAGAACCGGAACAGCGTCCCGAGCCCGGTCCCCACGATGAAGCTGGCGATGTTGTCGGCCAGCGGGGTCTGGAACACCCCCGGCCAGATGCTGCCCAGGCCGTAGCGGCTGACCGCCAGGCAGGCCACGGCGATCCCTAGGCCGACGCCGTTGAAGAAGAAGAACAGCGCGTACTCGCGGGCCGGGTTGGAGCGCTTGCGGTGCCGCCACGTCCAGAACCGGTTGCCGATGAACGCGACGCTCGCCGCGATCACCGTCGAGATGGTCTTCGCGGTGACCTGCTCGACGCCCCGCACGGTCGTCAGGTAGTTGAAGAGAGCGAAGTCGATCAGGAAGGCGATCCCGCCGACGGTGGCGAACTTGCTCAGCTCGCGGACCAGGTGGCCGAAACGGTCCACCAGCGAGTGGACCAGACCCGGGCGGGTCTGCCGGGAGCCTGGCTCCCCGGTCATCGTCGCGGCCACGACGCGAGCCTACCGGTTGAGGGCATCCCGCACGGGTAGCAACGACGGACCGCCTGTGCGGGTGTGCGCCTGTGGACCGAGCGTAACGGCACCGGTGCCGCCGCGGGCCGGTTCGCGGGTTCCGCCGACGGGACGGGGCCGCGGGGCCGGCGACGTTTCCCCGCAGCATTTGCGTGAAACTGCGCGTGAAAGCGGGTATTAGCTCGTGATGCCGCAGCGTGCCCGTACCTTGTGCAGTTCTTCACAACCAGTCCCACTGACTGGTGACCTCGCCCGGTTTACGCTGAGGCCAATCCCAGGTTTCCACGAAGGCGACGCATAGCGCCGTCAAGACTCGTGCATCCCATAGATCGGTCAGCGTCGACCACAAGGAGATGTGTCATGGTTGCTCCGGCTACCGTTCGGGGTATCGATCAGGCCCCGACGTCCCACCCCAAACTGCTCGCCTGGGTCCGTGAGGTCGCTGAACTGACCACCCCCGACCGTGTCGTCTGGGTGGACGGGTCCGACGAGGAGTGGCGTCGCCTCACCGACGAGCTGGTCGAGGCCGGCACCCTGATCCGGCTCAACCCCGAGAAGAAGCCCAACTCGTTCTACGCGCGCACGGACCCGACGGACGTCGCCCGGGTCGAGGAGCGCACCTTCATCTGCTCCGTCGACGAGGCGGACGCCGGCCCCACCAACAACTGGATGGCGCCGGCCGAGATGAAGCGGACGATGACGGAGCTGTACCGCGGTTGCATGCGCGGGCGCACCATGTACGTCATCCCGTTCTGCATGGGTCCGGTCGAGGCCGAGAGCCCCATGTTCGGCGTGGAGATCACCGACAGCCCGTACGTGGTGGCCTCCATGCGCATCATGACCCGGATGGGCGCCAGGGTCCTGGAGGCCATGGGCGACGACGCGGACTTCGTCCACGCGCTGCACTCCATCGGCGCCCCGCTCGCGCCCGGCCAGCAGGACGTGGCGTGGCCGTGCAACGAGACGAAGTACATCTCGCACTTCCCGGAGACCCGGGAGATCTGGTCCTTCGGCTCCGGCTACGGCGGCAACTCGCTGCTCGGCAAGAAGTGCTACTCGCTGCGGATCGCCAGCGTGATGGGCCGCGACGAGGGCTGGCTCGCCGAGCACATGCTCATCCTCAAGATCACTTCCCCGGAGGGGAAGGTCTACCACGTCGCCGGGGCCTTCCCGTCGGCCTGCGGCAAGACCAACCTCGCCATGCTGGAGCCGACCGTCCCGGGCTGGAAGGTCGAGACCATCGGTGACGACATCGCCTGGATGCGCTTCGGCCCGGACGGCCGCCTCTACGCGGTGAACCCGGAGTACGGCCTCTTCGGCGTCGCGCCCGGCACCGACTGGAAGACCAACGCCAACGCGATGCGGACGCTGGACCGCGGCAACTCCGTCTTCACCAACGTCGCCCTGACCGACGACGGGGACATCTGGTGGGAGGGCATGGGCGAGCCGCCGGCGCACCTGGTCGACTGGAAGGGCAACGACTGGACGCCGGAGAGCGACAGCCTCTCCTCGCACGCCAACAGCCGGTTCTGCACCCCGATCACCCAGTGCCCGATCCTCGCCGAGGACTACTACGACCCGAACGGCGTGCCGATCGACGCGATCCTCTTCGGCGGCCGCCGTCGGGACACGATCCCGCTGGTGACCGAGGCCCGCGACTGGGTGCACGGCGTCTACATGGGCGCCACGCTCTCCTCGGAGACCACCGCCGCCGCCTCCGGCGCGGTCGGCGTCGTGCGGCGCGACCCGATGGCGATGCTGCCGTTCATCGGCTACCACGCCGGCGACTACTTCCGGCACTGGATCGAGATGGGCAAGGGCACCGACGGCGACGAGTCCAAGCTGCCCAAGATCTACTACGTCAACTGGTTCCGCAAGGACCCGGAGGGCAACTTCCTCTGGCCCGGCTTCGGCGAGAACTCCCGGGTGCTCAAGTGGATCATCGAGCGGATCGAGGGGCGTGCCGAGGCGGTGGAGACCCCGATCGGCATGGTCCCGGCCCAGGACGCGCTCGACGTCGAGGGCCTGGACATGACCCCGGAGGACGTCCGGATCGCGCTGAAGGTCGACCCGGAGGAGTGGCGCAAGGAGCTCCCGATGGTCACCGAGTGGTTCGAGAAGTTCGGCGACAAGCTGCCGGGCGTGCTCTGGGCCGAGCTGGACGCGCTGCGGGCCCGCCTCGACGCGGCACCCCGGCGCTGAGGACAGGTGTGACCGACGCCCCGAGCGGGCATCACCGGATCCCATGAGGACGGCCGCCGCGACCCAGGTCCGGCGGCCGTCCGCCGTCCGGGTGCTGACCACGCTGCTCGCGCTGACCGCGGCGGCCACCGTCGTGGTCGAGCTGCTCAACTGGTGGTACGCCCCGGAGCAGGGCTTCGGGCTCGCGGTCCGGACGGGCTGGGCGATGCTCCGGTCGCTCGGCTTCCTGCTGCTGATCGGGCACGTCCGTCGCGGCCGGACCGTGGCCCGGCCGTTCGGGCTCATCCTGGCGGTGACCACGGTCTTCGCGGTCGGCCGGCTGATCGTGCCCCGCCAGGGGGTACCGCCGCTGCCGGGGCTGCTCGGGTTCGCCCTGCTCACCGTGCTCTGCGTCGCGGTGGTCTGGCTGCTCCACCGCTCGTCCGCCGTGTCCGCGCACCTGGTCCGCCACCGGTCCCGGCTGGTCATCGACCGGGAGGGCATCTCCTGGCGGGAGACCCCGCCCCGTCGGCCGGAGGTCAGCGGCTGGCTGCTCACCAGCCGGGTCGCGGCGTTCACCTACAGTCCGCTCATGCTGGTCCCGGCCCTGGTCGCCGGCGCTGCGGTGCTGGACGACCGGCTGACCGCCGTACCCGCCGTGCTGTTCTGGTTCGTCGCCGGGATCGTGACCAGCTACGCCGTGCTCTTCTGCACCGCCTTCCTCATGCGCGGCAAGGGCTGGGCGCGCACGCTGCTGGTGGCCGTCACCGCCGTCGTGCTCGCCGTCGACCTGCCGCTGTGCTGGTGGCTGCTCGGCCCGGACGGGCTGGTCCGCGACGGCGGCCCGCTGGTGGCTGCCGCCGTGTTGACGCTCTACGGCCTCTGGCGCGCCACCCGCGCCGAACGCACCGCCCGGCCGGCGTAGGGACGTCCCGGCCTTCGGTCCGTCCGGCCCGGCCCTCGGTTCCCCGGCTTTCGGTCCCGGCCCTCGGCCCTCGGCCCTCGGTCGCCGGTCTCCGGCCGCGGTTCGGCCCCGACCGCCATGTCCTCGATGACGAGGGCGAGCGACGCGGCGTCCAGGGCGGTGTGGTGCGCGGCGAACAGGGCCAGCCGGCGCCGATGCTGTTCGGCCGCGCCGGTGCGGGCGGGCCCGGGAGGACCTCGTCGACGCGGTTCGGCGTCGCCGCGGCAAAGGTGGCACGGGGAGACCTCGCCGACGTGCCGGGCGGGTTTCGGCGTGCTGGGCGTCGCCGACGGCAGGATGGCCGGAGGAGCCGGACCGGTGGTGGGAGGCGACGCGGTGGGCGACGGGTTGGCAGGCGACGAGTTCGACGTGGTGGTTGTCGGGGCGGGGCCGGCCGGCTCGGCCGCCGCGCTGGCGGCCCGGCGGGCGGGTGCGAGCGTCCTGTTGCTCGACCGCGCGGACTTTCCCCGGGACAAGGCGTGCGGGGACGGCATCGCCGCGCACGCGCTCGACGTGCTGGACGAACTGGGAGTGCCGGACGCGGTGGCCGGGTACGCACCGCTGCCGGCGCTGCGCCTGGTCGGGCCGGGCGGTGGCACCGTGGCCCGCCCGCTGCCCCGGCCCGCGTACACCGTGCCCCGGAGGGTCTTCGACGCCCGGCTGGTGGCGGCGGCGGTCGCGGCCGGTGCGCGGCTGCGTCGGCACGCGGTGCGGCACGTCGAGGTCCGGGCCGACCGGGTGGTGCTCGACGGCTCGCTGGCGGCGCGGGCGGTGGTCGGCGCGGACGGTGCCGGGTCCGTGGTCCGGCGGGCGCTCGGGCACCGACCGAATCCCGACCGGCACCTGGCGCTGGCCATCCGGGGGTACGCCCCTGCGCTGCCCGGCCCGCCCGAACAGCTCATCGTCACCTCGGCGCCGCGCTGGCCGGCGTACGCCTGGTCGTTCCCGATCGGGGACGGGCGGGCGAACGTCGGGTACGGGGAGGTGCTGCGGGGCGAGCCCCTGAGCCGGGCGCACCTGCTCGACCGGCTCGGCGCACTGCTGCCCGGCACGGACCCGGCCACGGTCAGCGACCTGCGGGCCCACCATCTGCCGCTGTCGACGCACCGTCCCGCACCCGGGCGCGGCCGGCTGGTGCTCGCCGGCGACGCGCTCTCCCTGATCAACCCGTTCACCGGCGAGGGCATCTTCTACGCGCTGCTCTCCGGGGCACTCGCCGGGGCGGCGGCCGCCGCCTCACCCGGGCGGGCCGCCCGGCGGTACGCGGCGGCGCTCGACCGCCGCCTCGGCACCCATCTGCGGCACAGCTCGGTCGCGGCGTCGCTGGCCCGGCACCGGCAGGTGGTCGACGCGGCGGTCCGCGCGGCCCACCGCGACGACCGGGTCTACCGGACGGTGGTCGAGCTCGGGCTGGGCGACGGGCGTCTCGACGCCCGCACCCTGGGCATGATCGGCATCGGTCTGTCGGCATGGGAGCGGACTCCGAGGCGGTGAGCCGGAGCGTAGGTCGCTACGCTGCAGGGTGATGACTCTGCGGGACCTGATCTACACGGTGTACGAGCGTCGCCTCACGGCGAAGCTCGCGGGTAAGCCGGTGCCCCGGCACGTCGGTGTGATGTGCGACGGCAACCGCAGGTGGGCCCGGGAGATGGGCTTCGTCGACCCGAACGACGGGCACCGGATGGGCGCCGTCAAGATCAAGCACATGCTGGGCTGGTGCAACCAGGCCGGCATCGGGCACGTGACGCTCTACCTCCTGGCCACCGACAATCTGCGACGGCCGGCCAAGGAACTCGACCCGCTGCTCCAGATCATCGAGGACCTGGTGGTCGAGTTGGCCGAGGAGGGCAATCCCTGGCGGCTGCGGATGGTCGGCGCGCTCGACCTGCTCCCCGCCTCGACCGCCGCCGCGTTGAAGGCCGCCGAGGAACGCACCCGGGACCGCAGCGGCGGGGCCGAGGTCAACATCGCGGTCGGCTACGGCGGCCGGCGGGAGATCACCGACGCGGTGCGGTCGTTGCTGCTGGAATACGCCGCCTCCGGCGGCACCCTCGAGGAACTGGCCGAGGTGCTGGACGTCGAGCACATCGCCGAGCACCTCTACACCCGGGGCCAGCCCGACCCCGACCTGGTCATCCGCACCAGCGGCGAGCAGCGCCTCTCCGGCTTCATGCTGTGGCAGTCGGCGCACTCGGAGTTCTACTTCTGCGAGCTGAACTGGCCGGACTTCCGGCACATCGACTTCCTGCGCGCCCTGCGGTCCTACGCCAACCGCCAACGCCGCTACGGCGCCTGACCGCCCCCGGAGCACGCGCGCGCCCGTCCGGCCCGCGCGCCCGTCCGGTGCACGCCTCAGCCCGCCCGGTGCGCGTTCCCCCGCCACGGCGGGCGGGAGCGCGTCAGGTGAGGTGCCCGGCGGCCTCGGTGAGGAAGTCGCCGAGGGCGGCGGGGGAGTCCAGGGTCAGGTCGGCGGCCTCCGCCACCTCGTGGCCCGTCTCCGGGTTGGCGACCGCCACGCAGACACCGAAGAAGTGCGGATCGGCGGCGGCCCGGGCCCGCAGCGCGGCGAAGGCCTTGATGTCGGAGACGTCGTCCCCGAAGTACCAGGCGCCCTCGGCGTCGCGGACGATCTCGTCGATCACCATGCCCTTGTCGCGGTCGACCGGGGGCTTGAGCTCCAGCACCATCCGCCCGGCCTGGACCTTGAGCCCGAGCCGTTCGGCCTGGGCCCGGCCCCACCGCTCCACGGCCTCGCCCAGCTGCGGCGCGGTGCGCCAGTGCAGCGCCACGGAGAGCCGCTTGTATTCCACCAGGGTGCCATCGGGCAGCTCGGCCCGGGCCAGGTCGGTCAGCTCCACCATCGTGGGCACCCAGGGCAGGGCCGCCGGCTCCGTCACGGTCTCGCCGCCCGAGTGGCTGTGCTCCAGGCCGTAGAGGCCGTACAGGTCGACGCCGGTGAGGCCGCCGAGGTGTTCGCGCAGGAAGTCGACCGGGCGCGCGGAGACGATCGCGACCCGCCGGACCACCGGGGCGAGCGCCTCGATCGCGGCCAGCACCTTCGGGGCGGGGCGCACGGCGGTCGGATCGTCGTCGACGGGGGCCAGGGTGCCGTCGAAGTCGAAGAAGAGAACGGTCCCGGCCGACCTTCCGGCGGTCGTCCGCCAGGCCTGGTCGGCGTCCAACGGGATCCTCGGCTGCTGGTTGCCCAGATTCAACGGCGGCACGCGCGACAGCGTACCCCGGGCGGGGCCGCCCAATCCCCGGCCGAGCGGTGGTCACCGGCCGACGCCCCGGGGGGTGCGGTCGGTACGCGGCGGGCCCGACGGTCAGCGTTCGGCGGCTCCCCGTCCCCGCCGGCCGAACGGCACGACGGCGGCCTCCTGGCCGTGGTTGAGCAGGTAGCCCTCGACGAATCCGCTGTTGCGGTCGCCGGTGCGTTCCTCGATCTCCTGCAGCTTGTTGACGAGGAAGTCGGTCAGGGCGCTGACCCGGTTGTCGAGCCGGTCGTGCAGCTCGGCGACCACGGCCAGGATCACCGCGGTGCCGGCGGAGGTGAGCACGAGGAGGTTGACGAGCAGGGGAAGCTGCCCGCCGTCGACCGCCAGGGTCACCACGTTTCCGGTCACGCCCAGTGTCAGCGACACGGTGGCGATCACGACTGCCATCCACTTCAGGGTCATGGACAGACCCCTCCTTCTGTCCCGCAGGGCTGGGTTCGGCCTTGTCCCGTCCCCCCGCCGACGACGAGCCCAAGCAGTACGAATACGGACGCTAGCGCGCCCGTTCCGGCCCCGGAGCGAAACGAATGAGTCTGACCTGCCGTTCTTTCGCCATCTGAGGAACTAGCCGGCCTGTCTCCCTCGTTTTCGGACATCGACCGGGAGCGTGGGGCGGTACGCGAGATATCTGATGGTTTCCCGGATGTGGAACTTCTCCGCGTCGGAGACCTCGGGGTCCACGAGCCGGCGTAGCAGCGCCGCCACGTCCGGGTCCATCGGCGGCGGGGTCGCGGTGTTGCGGGGGGCGCTCGCCCGTTCCCAGCCCAGCGCGGCGAAGGCGGTCGCGGGGCTGAGGCCGAGGCCCTCGCAGAACGCGACCACGCGCTCGGCCTCCGGGTCGCTCGCCCAGTCACCGCGTACCCAGCGGTTGATGGTCTGCCGGGAGACGCCGGTGCGCCGGGAAACCTCGGTGCCGCTCCAGGCCCGGGTCGCCCGGGCCTCGTCGAGCGCCCTCCGGACGAAGGTGGCGAAGGCGATCTTCCGTGCGTTGGCCGTCTCGGTCACCCGGTGACGGTACGACCATCCGGCCACCGGGGAGTGTCCTGGCACGCTGTTGTCACGCGGGCGTGACGTGTTCTTCGTGGTGCCGGTAAACGATCCGGCACCGCTTCTGAGGGGTGTCACCTGGGCAGAATAGATGCCCGTAGCGGTCGCCGTAAACGGACGAAAAGCTGATACTGTCACGTCCATGGGACAATCTACGGTGTGTCACGTGCATGAGACGATCAGTGCTCACATGCGTCACGCCCCCGTCGCGAGGGGGGTGTGGTGACCGAGCTAGCCACCCGTGCCCAGGCCTTCGGCCTGATCGCGGAGGGGGTGGCCGCGGGCCTGAGCGCGCCATGGCGCCTCTACCTCGCCCGGGGCTGCCGTTACCTGTCACTGAGCGTCGGCGACCGCGCCGAGTGGGACGCCTGGCGTACCCACCTTGGCTGCCCCGAGGTCGGCGTCCGGGTGTACGACGCCGGCGGGGAGATCCGCCGCTCCTCCGTGGCCGAGGTCGTCGTGGACGGCTGCCGGATCAGTGTCGAGCTGGTCGAGGAGGTCAGCACCGACGACCTGGACCGCCTCCTGGTCGCCGAGCCCACGCCGACCGAGCCGGAGGAGCGATGACCCGGGACCCACGGCGGACGGGGGCCGCCGGATGAGCCCCTTCCTCGCCGTCTTCCTCGTCCTCGTCCTCGGCGCCACGAGCTACGCGGCCGGGCGGCTGCACGGTCAGCTCAGCTACCGCATCGGCTACCGGTTCGGCTACCGGCAGGGCTACTTCGACGGCGACCGGGGGGCCTGGAACCGCCGTCGCCGCGACGCCCAGGCCGCCATCGCCTCCGCTCTGGCCGGCCCGTCGCCCGTCACCGCCGCCCGGGTCGCCGGCACGGTGGTGCGGCCCGGCACCACGTACACCGGCTCGTCGTTCTCCGCCCCGGCCGCCGGGGGACATCCGACCGGCACCCTGGTGCGGCGGACGGGTTGAGCCCCGGTCGACGGGGAGCCCGAGGCCCCGTCGACCGGAACCGGCGCGGTGCGTCGTCCGCGGCGGACACGCACCGTCGGGACCACGTCAGACCGGTGACGGTGGTCCCCGCCGGCCGGGATGCGCGCAGGGGGCATGCATCCCGGCCGGTTCCGCCGCCGGCTGAGTTCACCCGCCGGCCCCCGGAGATCCACGTCCGCCCTCTAGCCGACGGGGTCCGACGCGGCTAGCGTCTAGGCATGGCACGGGGTTCTCCCGGGCCAGCCGGTCCGCCCGGATCTGCGACCTCGCGCACGGGGTTTCCGCATCCGACCCCGTGTCCCCGGGCACCGGAGGAGGCGGAACGCGGGTGGCGGATGCCCATCCGTCGGAGCAGGCCTGTGACGACTCGCCGTACGCCCGCCGGGACCGACCAGACCCCGGCCGCGACTGCCACGACCCGCCGCGCCACCCGGAGCCGCCGCAGCGCGTCCGCCGCTGGAGCCGGCACCGAGGAGCCCCGACCAGCGGGCCAGGCGTTCGTCCTGGACACCTCGGTGCTCCTGTCCGACCCGGCGGCCTTCCACCGGTTCGCCGAGCACGAGGTGGTCCTGCCCCTGGTGGTCATCACCGAGCTGGAGGGCAAGCGCCACCATCCGGAGCTGGGCTGGTTCGCCCGGCAGTCCCTGCGCATGCTGGACGAGCTGCGGGTCCGCCACGGGCGGCTGGACCGCCCGGTGCCCGCGAACGACTCCGGCGGCACCCTGCGGGTGGAGCTCAACCACTCCGACGACGGCGTCCTCCCGCCGGGATTCCGCACCGACTCCAACGACACCCGGATCCTCTCCGTGGCGCTGAACCTCGCCGCCGAGGGGCGGGAGGTGACCCTGGTCAGCAAGGACATGCCGTTGCGGGTCAAGGCCGCCTCGGTGGGCCTGCGGGCCGACGAGTACCGGCACGGCCAGGCCAGCGACCCGACGTGGACGGGGATGGCCGAGCTGGAACTCGCCGATGAGCAGATCGGCCAGCTCTACGCCGGTGACGCGCTCGACCTGGACGCGGCCGCCGCGCTGCCGTGCCACACCGGCCTGGTGCTGCACTCGGGCCGGGGCTCGGCGCTCGGCCGGGTGCTGCCCGACAAGACCGTGCGGCTGGTCCGCGGCGACCGGGAGGCGTTCGGGCTGCACGGCCGCTCGGCGGAGCAGCGGATCGCGCTCGACCTGCTGCTGGACGAGTCGGTGGGCATCGTCTCGCTGGGCGGGCGGGCCGGCACCGGCAAGTCGGCGTTGGCCCTCTGCGCCGGGCTGGAGGCGGTGATGGAGCGCCGCCGGCACAAGAAGGTGGTCGTCTTCCGCCCGCTCTACGCCGTGGGCGGCCAGGAGTTGGGCTACCTCCCCGGCTCGGAGTCGGAGAAGATGTCGCCCTGGGCGCAGGCCGTCTTCGACACCCTCGGCGCGGTGGTGCACGAGAACGTGCTGGAGGAGGTCACCTCGCGGGGCCTGCTGGAGGTGCTGCCGCTGACGCACATCCGGGGTCGTAGCCTGCACGACGCCTTCGTGATCGTGGACGAGGCGCAGTCGTTGGAGCGGGGCGTGCTGCTGACGGTGCTCTCCCGCATCGGCCAGGGCTCCCGGGTGGTGCTCACCCACGACGTGGCCCAGCGGGACAATCTCCGGGTCGGGCGGCACGACGGCGTGACCGCGGTGATCGAGGCGCTGAAGGGCCATCCGCTCTTCGCCCACGTCACCCTCAGCCGTTCGGAGCGTTCGCCGATCGCGGCGATGGTGACGGATCTGCTGGAGGACATCCCGCTATGACGGTGGTTATGTAGGGGTTTGTCCGCATTCTCTTTGTGGTGCAGATCACAATCAGCTCTGTTGGTTTCCCATCAGTCTCACCGTGCGCGATGGTGTCCAACGAGCGCCCACGTACCGAGAAGATCGTTGGTGATCGTTCGTCACAGGACGCGCCAGCATCCCACCGGGTACGTCGGCTGCGACCGGCACCGGGTCGGGGCGCTTGCGACGCGGACGCATCCCACCCGGGGTGCAGCCCCGCGCCGTGTCCTTGCACCCGACGAAGGGACCACTTCGTGAGTCGGCTGTGGAGCCGGTTCGGCGCCCGTACGGCCGCTGTCGCGCTGCTCTCCGTGGGCGTCGCTGGCGGCGTCTACCTGGGCGAAGACCGACAGACCCAGCAGCAGGGCCTGACCGCGCAGGTCGGCGTCGCTGTCGAGCAGGTCGAGTTCGAGTACCAGCGCGAGCGGCACGCCGCCCACCAGGTGCAGGCGGCCCAGCAGCGGGCGGCCGAGTACCAGGCGAAACTGCGCGCCGCCGCGGCGGCGAAGGAGGCGGCCAAGCGCGCCCGCGAGGCCGAGGCCGCCGCCGCGTCGCGGAAGAAGGCCCGCGAGGCCGCCGCGAAGGCCGCGGCCGCGAAGGCCGCCGCCGCCAAGACCGAGAGCAAGCCGTACGAGGGGCCGATCCCGGCGTCCTGCGCCGAGTTCAGCGGCAACCGCGAGGTCGGCTGCGCGCTCATGGTGAAGGCGGGCTTCGGGATGGACCAGTTCCCGTGCCTGAACAAGCTGTGGAACAAGGAGAGCGGCTGGAACCACAAGGCCCGCAACCCCTCGTCCGGGGCGTACGGCATCCCGCAGGCGCTGCCGGGCAGCAAGATGGGCTCCGTCGCCGGCGACTGGCAGACCAACCCGGCGACCCAGATCAAGTGGGGCCTCGGCTACATCGAGGGCCGCTACGGTTCGCCCTGCAAGGCCTGGGCCCACTCGCAGGACGTGGGCTGGTACTGACGGACATCGAGGGCGGGGTGTGTGGGCGTCCACACACCCCGCCCTCGTCGTTCGGGGTACGGGATCGCCTCAGAAGTGGCGGTCGGGCCCGCCACCTGATAGCTCTTGACGGGTGACCCTGCACCCGTCGAGCGGCGATCCGCACCGGTTCGGCACCGAGGCGTTCTACGCCGCGCTCGGCCGGGCCTTCGTCGCCATGTGCGCGGTGGTGCCGTTCCTGTTCCTCATCGAGGCCCTCGACCAGGGCCTCGCGTTCGGTCTCGACGCCACCGCCGGGATCATCCCGAAGCGGATCGACGGGCTCGACGGGGTCTTCTTCTCGCCGTTCCTGCACCACGGCTTCGACCACCTCTACAGCAACAGCATCCCGCTGATCCTGCTCGGCACCTTCGTGCTCGCCGCCGGCGCCCGCCGCTTCCTGTGGTCGACGCTCGTCATCATCCTGGTCAGCGGGCTGGGGGTGTGGTTCACCGGCTCGTCGACCTCCGTCGTGGTCGGCGCGAGCGGGGTCATCTTCGGCTATCTGGGCATCCTGCTCACCCGGGGCATCGTCGAACGGAGCTGGTGGAACTTCGCGGTCTTCCTGCTCGTCGGCCTGCTCTACGGCTGGCAGCTGGTCGGCATCCTCCCCACCGACGAGCGGATCTCCTGGCAGGGCCACCTGTTCGGGCTGCTCGGCGGCGTGGTCGCCGCGATCATCTTCCGGCGCCGACGGGGGGACCTCGGCGGTCCCTACCGTTCGGAGTCAACGCTCACCATGCCCTGACCGTCCCGGCCCGGCAGGCCGACCGGCGGCGGCGACGTCGCAGCGCTGACCAGTGCCTGACGCACGTCGGCCAGCGCGGTGCCGCGCTCCTGGCCGCCGTGCGCCGACCACCGCACCGGTACCGGATGCTGCCCCGGCCGTGGCCGGATCGAGACCGGTGGCTGCGACGGTGAGCCGATGAGCGCTCCGCCTCACCAGCGCGACGGCGCGCCGGCGACCCTGGCCTGGCTGGGTCATCCCGCGACGGTCGCCGCCCTCGTCCTTCTCGTGGTCAACGACCACCTGCTCAAGTCGGCCCTCCCCGGCCCGGTGACCGGCAAGCTCAGCGACGCCGCCGGTCTGCTCCTCGCGCCGCCGCTGGTCGCGGTGCTGCTCACGCTGCTGGCGCCGCGGCTGCCGGCCCGCGCCGCCGCCGGGCTCGGACTCGGTGTGGTGGGCGCCGGCTTCACCATGGTCAAGTCCAGCGGGTACGCCGCAGCCGCCGCCTCGGCGGTGTGGAGCGCCGTCAGCGGGCCGTCACTGGTCCGGGCGGACCCGACCGACCTGTTCACCCTGCCGGCGCTCGGCCTCGCGGCGTGGACCTGGTCCCGGGCCCGGCGGGAACCGGTGCGGTGGCGCTCCGCCCGGCTGGTCCGGTTGCTGGTGCTGCTGCCTGCGGCGACGTTGGCGGTGGCGGCCACCAGCGTCGTCCACCACCCCGACGCCGTCCGGGCGGCGGTCCTCGACGAACGGTTGGCGGCCGGCATCGGCCACGGATACGCCGACGAGGTCTTCGACGAGAGTCCCGTCTGGCGGGTGAGCGACGACGCGGGGGCGACCTGGCGTGACCCGACGCGGGGCGAGGCCGAGGCGTTGACCGGGGCGAAGGGGCCGGTCGTCGGCGCCGTCAGCCGGGGCTGCTCGATCGCGACGCCGACGCGCTGCTACCGGGCGGTCCCCGGCCGGCTCGCCGTCGAGCAGAGCGACGACGCGGGACGCAGCTGGCGTCCGGCCTGGGGGGCGACCGAGGCGCAGCGGGCCATCCTCCGCCGGCAGTACCCGGACCCGGGGCCGCGCGGGGAGCGGATCGCCACGCAGGAGCTGACGGTGCGGGACACCGGCGACGGCCGGCACGTCGTGCTGGTGGCCAACGGCCGGGACGGCTTCGCCGTCCGTCGCCCCGACGGGAGTTGGGAGCGGCTCGGCTTCGTCGGATCCGAGGAGGCCGGAGGATATCCGTTCGACGGGCGGCCACCGGCACTCGGCCGGAGCACCCCGGGGGACCGACGCGACGATCCGCTCCTGGCGCTGTTCCTGGGGCTCACGCTCGCCGGTTCCGTGCTCGCCGTGTCGGGTGTGCGCGCGGGGCTGCGGGCCGACGTCAGCCGCCTGCGGCTGACCTGCCTGGGCGCGCTCGGTGTCACCGCCTGGGCGCTGCTGGCCGTGGTCTGGTCGGGGGCGCTGCTCTTCCCGGAGGCGGGTTCCGTCGCCCTGCTCGCGGTCCTGCTCGGCGTGCTGCTGCTGTCCGTCCAGGCACCGGCCGGGCCCACGGTTCGGTGGACCCTGGAGGTGCTGCTGGCCGCCGCACTGGCCCTGGCGCTGGCCGCGCTGCCGTTGGTCGGCTGGCTCTACGGGCGGCCCGCCCACACCCACACGGCGCTGCTGCTCGCCGTGGCGGTCACCGTGCCGGGGCTGCTGCTGGGCTGGCGGGCGGCCCGGCTGGTCACGGCGCCCGCCCGCCGAGCCGACCCGCCCTGGCCGGCGCATTCCCCCGGGGCGCCCCGCTGATCCCGCCGCCGGTTCGTGGCGCGGGGACCGCCCGGCGCTTTCCTGTCCGCCCGGCGCTTTCCTGGCCGCGCGGTGGTTCCCTGGCCGGCCGGGTCCGGTCAGCGGCGGTCAGCGGGCCGAGGGCGGGGCGCGGTCGGCGCGAGGGCCGCGACTCCGACCGCGACCAGGGTCAGCGCCGCGCCGAGCAGGGTGACCGGCCCCGGGCGGGAGGCCGCCGTGGGCAGCAGCAGGTCCAGCACCACGGCGCCGACGATCTGCCCGGCGATGGTGGCCAGCCCGAGCAGCAGCACGCCGGTGAACCGGACGATCGCCGCGGCGATCGCGATGAACACGATCCCGATCGGGCCGCCCAGGTAGAGCCAGGGCTCGGTCGGCGGGTCACCCGCTGGCCATCCGCGTACGGCGAGGTCGACGGCGAGGGCGATCAGCAGGGCCGCCGTACCGACGGTGAAGTTGACAAGCGTGGCGGTCAGCGCGCTGCCGGAGGCCATCCGTACCCGGCCGTTGACCGCCTGCTGCCAGGCGATGGCCACCCCGGCGAGCAGCGGCAGCAGGGCCAGCCCGAGGGTGCCCGGGTCGCCGAGCCGGTCACCGACGGCCAGCAGGACGGCGACCACGGTGAGCGCCGCCCCGGCCAGCCGCGGACCGGTGACCGGCTGACGACCGCCCGGACCGGCCCCGGCCCGGTCCACCGCCAGGCTGCTGCCGGACTGGCCCGCCACCACCGCGACCGTGAACACCGCCACGCCGAGGGTGCCGATGGTCAGCCCCTGCGCGGCGACCAGGAACGCCCCGCACATCCCGCCGAGGCACTGCCACGGCCGCAGCGTGCCGTCCGTCAGGGCGCCGCGCAGGGCGGCGAGCCCTCGCCGCCCACCGGGGGTGGCGGGGACCAGCACCAGCAGCACCAGCAGGCCCAGCCCGAACGAGACCACCGCGGCGGCGATCCCGTCGGCCAGACGTACGCCCAACTCGCCGTTGATCCGGGACTGCACGGCCACGGCCAGTCCGGAGACGGTCGCGAGGCCCACGCCGGTCATCCGGCGGGCCGCCGACGGGGCCGGCGGGACCAGCGTCCCGGCGACGCTCACTCCTGCTCGGCGAGGGGGCGGCCGTCGAAGTCGACGGCCGAGTAGAGGGCGAGCTTCTCCAGCCGGTGGTACGAGTCGATCACCCGGATGGTGCCGCTCTTCGAGCGCATGACGATCGACTGCGTGTACGCCCCGCCGGCCCGGTAGCGGACGCCGCGCAGCAGGTCGCCGGAGGTGACGCCGGTGGCCACGAAGAAGCAGTTGTCCCCGGTGACGAGGTCGTCGGTGCTGAGCACCCGGTCCAGGTCGTGCCCGGCCGCGAGCGCCTTCTCCCGCTCCTCGGCGTCGCGCGGCCAGAGCTTGGCCTGCATCGCCCCGCCCATGCACTTGAGCGCGCAGGCGGAGATGATGCCCTCGGGAGTGCCGCCGATGCCCATCAGCACGTCGACGTCCGACTCGCCCCGGGCCGCCGCGATGGAACCGGCGATGTCCCCGTCGGAGATGAACCGGATGCCCGCCCCGGTCCGGCGGATCTGCGCGACGAGGTCGTCGTGCCGGCTGCGGTCCAGCACGCAGACCGTGACCTCGGAGACGTCGGTGCCCTTGACCTTCGCGATCCGGCGCAGGTTCTCGGCCACCCCGGCGTTGATGTCCACCACGTCGGCGTACGCCGGTCCGACGGCGAGCTTCTCCATGTAGAAGACCGCGCTCGGATCGAACATCGCACCCCGCTCGGAGACGGCGAGCACCGCCACCGCGTTCGGCATGCCCTTGCTCATCAGCGTGGTGCCGTCGACCGGGTCGACGGCGACGTCCACCTCCGGTCCGGTGCCGTCGCCGACGTGTTCGCCGTTGAAGAGCATCGGGGCGTTGTCCTTCTCGCCCTCGCCGATCACCACGACGCCCCGCATGGGGATCGAATTGATCAGCTTGCGCATCGCGTCGACGGCGGCTCCGTCGCCGCCCTCCTTGTCGCCCCGACCGACCCAGCGACCGGCGGCCATCGCTGCGGCCTCGGTGACCCGGACCAGGTCGAGGGCGAGGTTGCGGTCGAGATCCTGTGGGATCCGGGTCCTGGTGTTCGTCATGACGGCTCCTCCTCGCGACGTTGCGGGGCGGCAGGGTGCGGCGTCGCCGCTGCCGGGTTTGTCGCTGATCCTCACACGATCGCTCACCCGACGCGGGGTGGGGGCGGTGATGGCGCGGATACGGCCGGTCGGGAGGCTGCGAAGATGGCGGGGTGGAAGCCGCACAGCCTGCCGATCGCGTACCCGCCGACCCGACGCCCCCCGACGGCCAGCCGCCGGTCGACCCGGGCCGGGCCGCCGTCGTACCGGAGGGGGAGCCGGCGCTGGTCGAGCCCGCCGGTGCGACCCAGCCCGGCGGCGTCGCCTCGGCCGGCGGCGTCGCCTCGACCGCCGGGGTGGCGGAGACGGGCGAGCAGCCCGCGCCGCCGCCCGCGGCCGACATCCGCAAGTCGGAACGCTCGCCGAAGGACATGGCGATCTCGCTGCTCGTGCTGCTGATCCCGATCGCCCTGCTGCTCGCCTTCTACCGGGGGTTCCTCGGCGGCGACCAGCCGACGACCGTCGACCCGGCGTCCGCCATCGGGTCGGCGCGGGCCGCCAACGCCTTCCCGGTCAGCGAGCCGGCGGAACTGGGCGACGGGTGGCGCACGGTCAGCGCGAACTTCCAGACCGTCGAGGGCGGGTCGAGCCTGCGCCTCGGCTATCTCACCCCGGAGGGGCGGGCCGCCCAACTGGTGCAGAGCAGTGTGCCGCCGGAGCGGCTGCTGCCTGCCGAACTGACCGCCGAGGGGCAGCCGCAGGGCCAGACCGACCTGGGCGGACGCGCCTGGCAGCGGTACACCGCCCGCGGCAACGAGCAGGCACTGGTCCTGCTCGAAGCGGACCGGACCGTGATCGTGGTCGGCGACGCCCGGGACAACGAGCTGCGGCACCTGGCCACCGCGATCCGGTAGGCGGCCGGAAACCGCCCCCCAGGTGTCGGTCGGATCGGCTACGCTGCCCCGGCTCACTGCCCGGTGGCCGCAGCTTCCGGGTGCTTACCGTTTCGCGAAGAGGATCAATCTGTTGAAGATTCGACGGTGGAGCGTCGGCGTGCTCGCCGCCACCCTGCTCGTTCCCGGCCTGGCGGCCTGCAAGTCCGACGCTCCCGCGCCGGTCGGCGCGGACTCGGCGGCGTCGACCGTGCCCGCCGACCCGAAGGACGCGCTGCTCGCCTCCACCAAGGAGATCGAGAAGGGCAACTTCACCTTCACGCTGGCCGGTGCCGGGCTCAGCGGCAAGGGTCTCGTGCACAAGCCCAGCAACAGCGCCCAGTTCAGCATGAAGTTCGACGACGACTCCGGCAGCATGTCGATGGGCATGGAGCTGATCTACATCGAGCCGGACAGCTGGGTGATGCTCGACCTCGGCGAGCTGGGCGCGATGATCCCGGGTGCGGAGAAGTGGAAGGGCAAGTACCAGCACCTCGACCAGTCCAAGGTCAAGGGCGCCGGCGAGCTCAGCCGCTACATGGAGGAGGTCGACCCGGCCGGCAGCGCGAAGCTGACCAAGGGCATCACCGAGGTCCAGAAGACCGCCGAGGGCAGCTACACCGGCAAGCTCGACGTGTCCGCCGCGGGTGACGCCGCCACCCTGGACGCCGACCTGGTCAAGGCCCTCGGCGCGCAGGCCAAGGCGCTGCCCTTCACCGCCAAGCTGGACGCGCAGGGCCGGCTCACCGAGCTGGTGATCTCGGTGCCGGGCGCCGGTGAGACCAAGGCGCACGACATCAAGATCACCTACGCGGACTACGGCAGCGCCACCGCCGCGCAGAAGCCGCCGGCCGACAAGGTGGTCGAGGCGTCCCCCGAGACGTACGAGATGTTCAAGAAGTAACAGCGACACACGAGACGGGGCGGCTCCGGCCGCCCCGTCTCCGCGTTCCGGGGTCACCCGACCGGGGCAACCGGACATCCCGGTGATTGTGCGACGCGGCGACAGGGAACAGGAGTGGGGCGAACCCGGACCGGTCGCTCCGGCAACCGGCCCGGCGGGGTTCGCGCGACGCGGCCGAGGTGGTGCGTCGCCCGGTTTCCGGCCGCCGCCAGGTGCGTCGGGTGACCCACGTGGGAGACACAAATGACTGTTCGACGCCTGAGCGCCGGCCTGGTGGCCGCCGCCCTCTTCACTCCCGGCCTGGCCGCCTGCAACGCCTCGGGGACTCCGACGGCGGGCTCGTCCGCCTCCCCGTCCGTCTCGGCGTCCGGTACGCCCGCGGCCTCCGGCAGCGCGGCCCCGGCGGCCGGTGACGCCAAGCAGGCGCTGCTGGCCTCCACCCGCGAGATCAGCAACGGCAACTTCCGGTTCACCATGTCCGGCGTCGGCTCGACGGCCGAGGGGCGGGTCCACGAGCCCACCCAGAGCGCCGAGATGCGGGTGACGATCGGCAAGCCGACCGACGACCTGTTCATGAAGCTCGACGTCGTGCACTACAAGCCGGACAGCTGGGTCAAGGTCGAGCTGGGTGGCGCGACCGCCAACAGCGTGCCGGGCGTGCAGAAGCTGAACCTCGGCAAGTACCAGCACCTGGACCAGACCCGGATCAAGGGCAACCGGAACCTCGGCTTCGACTTCGACAAGGTCGATCCCGCCGGCAGCGAGGTGCTGACGCAGGGCATCACGGAGGTGCGTCAGACGGGCGAGGGCGCGTACGCCGGCACCATCGACGTGTCGAAGGCGGCGGAGGCGGGGTCGGTGGACCCGACGGTGATCACGGCTCTCGGCGCGCAGGCGAAGTCGGTGCCGTTCACCGCGAAGCTCGACCCGCAGGGCCGGCTCAGCGAGATGGTCGTCCAGATCCCGGCCGCGGGCCAGACCAAGGCGCAGGACATCCGGATCACGTACTCGGACTACGGCAGCGCCACCGCCGCCCAGAAGCCCCCGGCGGACCAGGTGGTCGAGGCCCCCACCGAGCTCTACAACCTCTTCAACTGACCCCACCCGCCCCGCTCCCGCCCGCGTCGATCGTGCAGTTGTGGTGGGTGACACAAGGTGCAGAACACCCTGTATCGCCCACCGCAACTCCGTGATCGGCGGGGCGGGGTGCGGGAAGGCAGGGCAGGGTGGGTCAGGGGGTGGGGTCCTGGCGGGCGGTCTCGATGCGGGCGCGGGCGCCGTCGAGCCAGTGCTGGCAGACCTCGGCGAGCTTCTCGCCGCGCTCCCAGAGCGCCAGTGACTCCTCCAGGGTGGTGCCGCCGGTCTCCAGCCGCTCGACCACCGACGCCAACTCGGCGCGGGCCTGCTCGTAGCTGAGCCGTTCGTCCTTCTTCTCGTCAGTCATCGTCGCCATCCCACCACATCGTGATCCCGTCCCCGCTCAGCCGTCGACCGTCGCGGCCAGTTCGCCGTCGGCGAGGCGCACCCGGAGCGGGTCGCCCCGGCCGACCTCGGACGCGGCCCGCAGCACCTGGCCGTCGGCGCGCTGGACGATCGCGTAGCCCCGGTCGAGGGTGGCGGCGGGGGAGAGGGCGCGCAGCCGGGCCAGGGTGTGCCGCAGGTCGTCGTCGGCGGCGGCGAGCCGGTGGTCCAGGCAGCGCCCGGCCCGCTGCCGCAGCCCGGTCAGGTCGGCGACCCGCTGGTCGACCATCACCTGTGGCCGGGCCAGCACCGGCCGGGAGCGCAGCCCGTCGAGCCGGTGCGACTCACGGTCCACCAGGTTGCGCACCGCGCGTTCGAGGCGGTGCCGGGCCTGCCGGATGACCCGCACCTCCTCGGTGAGGTCGGGAACGACCCGCTTGGCCGCGTCGGTCGGCGTCGATGCGCGTACGTCGGCGACGTAGTCCACCAGCGGCGCGTCGGTCTCGTGGCCGATCGCGCTGACCACCGGCGTGCGGCAGGCGAAGACCGCCCGGCAGAGCGCCTCGTCGGAGAAGGGCAGCAGGTCCTCGATGCCGCCCCCGCCGCGGGCGATGACGATCACGTCGACGGTCGGGTCGGCGTCCAGCACCTTGAGTGCGTCGACGATCTGCGGGACCGCGCCCGGCCCCTGCACGGCCACGTTGACCGTGCGGAACTCCACCGCAGGCCAGCGCCGGCGGGCGTTGGTCAGCACGTCGCGCTCGGCGGCTGACGCGCGGCCCGTGATCAGACCGACCCGGTTGGGCAGGAACGGGGGCCGGCGCTTGCGCGCCCGGTCGAACAGCCCCTCGGCCGCCAGCAGCTTCTTGAGCTTCTCCAGCCGGGCCAGCAGCTCACCGAGGCCGACCTGTCGGATCTCGTCGGCACGCAGGCTCAGCGTGCCCCGGGCGGCGTAGAACTCCGGCTTGGCGTGCAGCACCACCCGGGCGCCCTCGCGCAGCTCCGGTGCGCCGACGTCCAGGACGTCCCGGTTGGTGGTGACCGTCAGGCTCAGGTCGGCCGACGGGTCCCGCAGGGTGAGGAAGACGGTGCTGGCGCCCGGCCGGCGGCTGATCTGCGCCACCTGCCCGTCCACCCAGACCCAGCCGAGCCGGGCGATCCAGGCACCGACCTTCTGGCTGACCACCCGGACCGGCCACGGCTCCTCGGACGTGCTGCGCCCCACCTCGCCTGTGCTCACCCGCCCACCCTACGGTCCGCCCCGGACAGCCCCGCGCGAGCGACTCGGCGTGGCCGATCCGGCGGGCGCGGCTCGGCGGGGTGGGCGGCGCGCGGTCAGCATCGGCGCGGTGGCGGCGGGCGGTCGGGCCGGCGTGCCGGGTCCGCGCGGTGGCACGGTGGGATCAGGATCACCATGGGTACGTCCGTGCCGGAAAGCGCCTTCCCGAGGGCGACCGCTGGCCGCGCGTGCGGCTGGGGCGCCCGTTCTGGCAGGCCCCGGCCGGCGCCGGGGCGGGGATCGTGTCCCGTGTCGCCCTGCGGGGCGGCACGTACGATGGGCGGGTGACTCAGGCTGAAGTGACGTCCCGGACCGGCAAGCGCGTGATCCTGGCCAAGCCCCGCGGCTACTGCGCGGGAGTGGACCGCGCGGTGCAGACCGTGGAGGAGGCACTCAAGCTCTACGGCGCCCCGATCTACGTACGCAAGCAGATCGTGCACAACAAGCACGTGGTGCAGACCCTGGAGGCCCAGGGGGCGATCTTCGTGGAGGAGAACGAGGAGGTGCCGGAGGGCGCCACCGTCATCTTCTCCGCGCACGGGGTGGCCCCGGAGGTCTACGAGCAGGCCAAGGTCCGCTCCCTGCGGGCGATCGACGCGACCTGCCCACTGGTCACGAAGGTGCACCAGGAGGCGAAGCGGTTCGCCGCCGAGGACTACGACATCCTGCTGATCGGCCACGAGGGGCACGAGGAGGTCATCGGCACCTCCGGCGAGGCCCCCGAGCACATCCAGCTCGTGGACGGGCCCGAGGACGCCGACCGGATCACCGTCCGCGACCCGAACAAGGTGGTCTGGCTCTCCCAGACCACCCTCTCGGTCGACGAGACGCTGGAGACGGTGGCCCGGCTCAAGAAGCGGCTGCCGATGCTCCAGTCGCCGCCCAGCGACGACATCTGCTATGCCACCTCCAACCGGCAGCACGTGGTCAAGGAGATCGCGCCCGAGTGCGACGTGGTGATCGTCGTGGGGTCGACCAACTCCTCCAACTCCGTACGCCTCGTCGAGGTCGCCCTGGACGCCGGGGCGCGCGCCGGTCATCTCGTCGACTTCGCTCACGAGATCGACGACGCGTGGCTGGAGGGGGCGCGCACGGTCGGTCTGACCTCGGGTGCCAGCGTCCCCGACGAGCTGGTCCAGGAGGTGCTCGCCCACCTCGCCGCGCGTGGCTTCACCGACGTCGACGAGGTGGTGACCGCCAACGAGCGGCTGACCTTCTCGCTTCCGCAGGAACTCAAGCGGGACATGAAGGCCGCCGCGGCGGCCCGTGGCTGACGTCGCACCCGGTCACCGCCACCCGGACGGCGCCGGCTGACGCGGCGGGAACGACAGGCGCTCCCGCTGCGTCAGAAGGGTATGAGGACTCTTCGGCTCGCCGTCTCCGCGTTGGCCGTCTGCGTGGCGCTGAGCGCCTGCGGCGGTCAGGACGGGGTCGGCGACACCCCCACCCCGACCCCGACGGGAGCGCAGCCGGTGACCAGCCCGCCCAGCCCGGATCCGAGCACCTCCGCCGTACCGCCGACCCCCGGGGACCCGGTGGACCCGACGGGGCCGGTCCTGCCCCCGCCCACGAGGCCCACCGGCGGGCCGACGAAGCCGCCGTCGGCCGGCGGCACGACGCTGACCGGGACGGTCACCTCCGGGGTGGAGCCCAACTGCCTGCTGCTCGACAACTACCTGCTGGTCGGCGGCCCGCGTGACCTGCTGAAGCCGGGCACGAAGGTGACGGTCACCGGGAAGGTCCAGCGCGACCTGCTCACGACCTGCCAGCAGGGCACCCCCTTCCTGGTCGAGACCGCCCGCCGCGGCTGAGCCACCCCGAGAACGGGCGGAGCCCGCCCCCTGGTGGGGGCGGGCTCCGGTGTTCCGGTGCGGGACGGGTCAGTTCACGGTGCCGATGGAGACGGCGCCGCGGCCGACGACCGCGCCCTCGGTGGTCACCACGGACAGCTCACCGAAGAGCGCCCGACCGGCGACCGGGGTGGACTGGGCGGTCACCGTACCGGTGAGGGTGGCGGTGGCGCCGTGGGCCAGGTTGAGCGGGGTTGCGGGCGCCGAGAGATTGCCCAGCGCCGCCGCGGAGAACGAGTCCTGGTAGTCGTAGGCGGTGCTGCCACCGGCCCCGTCCACCGCGTAGCCCTCGACGACCACCCGGTAGGTGCCCGCCGGCGGGTTGTTGATGGTCACGGCCTCCTCGGAGTCACCGTCGGCGGCCCGACCGACCTCCGCGGTGCCGCGGAAGACGTAGAGGTCGAGGTCGGCCGCGGCGCTGGCCGTGTTGCCGATCCGGGCGGTGAAGCGGGTCGCGCCCGCCGGCACCTCCACGGTGTACTCCTGCGAGGAGCCCTCGGCGATGGTCGGCCGCTCGGCGTGGACGCTGGAGAGCGGGCCACCCTGGCCGGTCACCGCGACCGGGCCGAAGGTGTTGGTCAGCGACCAGGTGACCGGGGTCGCCGTGCCGGCGGTGACCGACGGCAGCTCGACCACGGCCGGCTCGACCGCGACACCCTGCACCCGCGCCGTGAGCTGGAACGGGTTGTTCAGCGACGGCGAGGTCCGACGGGACTCCACCTCGATCTCCCAGACCCCGGCGATCGGGTTCTGGTAGTCGCGCTCCTGCGGCTTGCAGGCGTTGACGTCGGAGAAGTTGGTGTAGCAGGCGAGGCTGGAGGTGCTCTCCACCGGGACGCCGTACGGGTTGAAGGCGATGAACCGGGTCTGCGAACCGGTGGCGATGCCGGAGAGGTTCACCTGCAGCGCGCCCGTGCCCGGCGGAACCGTCACGAAGTACGACGTGAAGCCGTTCCGGTCGACCGAGCCCTCGGCCGAGAAGGAGAAGTTCGGCTTCTTCACGTCGTTCGAGGCCACCACGACGGTGGAGACCTCGAAGTCGACGACCGAGGTGGCCGGGTCGTCGATCGTCATGATCGCGCCGTGCGCGCCGGCGGTGGCGGGCTTGGCGGTGACCGAGACGGTGACGGTCTTGTTCAGCGGGAGCGAGACGGTCTTCGGCGCCTTGAAGGTGCCGTCGTTGCCGCGCAGACCCACGTTGTGCTTCACGGTGCCGGCCGGCCCGCTGGTGCGGGTGACCTTGACCTGGTAGCTCTTCGACTGGCCGATCCGCTGACCACCGTCGGTGGAGGCGCAGCGGTTGTAGAGGCCGGTGCCCCGGTTCGGGGTGCCCAGCTGACCGGACAGGACGGTGCAGACCGGGGCCTCGGAGGTGTAGGAGCGCGTCTCCACGCCCTTGCGCAGCAGCTTCCACGCGCCCGGCACGTTGAACATGCCGTAGCCCTGGGCGTACGTCGGAACGTCCTTGATCGGCTTGGCCGAGGTGTAGATCGCCCGGCGCAGCGCGGCCGGGGTGACGCCCTTGTCGGTCGCCTTGGCGGCCGACAGCAGCAGCGCGGCGGCGCCGGCGGCCTGCGGGGAGGCCATCGACGTGCCGTTCAGCATCGCGTAGCCCGGGGGCAGCGCGTAGCCGGCCTCGGGAACCGCGTTGCCGGGCTGCCAGGTCGGGGCCGTGGAGATGGCCGAGCCGGGGGCGGCGATGTTCGGCTTGGCGCCGCCGTCCTCACGCGGACCGCGGGAGGAGAAGTTGAACAGCGCGTTCTTCTTCTTCACCGCGGAGCCGTAGTTGGCCAGCCAGGTGTCCTTGCTGATGCTCGCCGCGACGCTGACCACGTTGCCGGCCACCGACGGGTCGCCGATGGTGTTCAGGCCCGGGCCGGAGTTGCCGGCCGAGATGAACATCTGCACGCCGTAGGTGGTGATCAGGTTGTTGTAGAGCTCGGCGCGGGCGTTGTTGCCGTCGTTCAGCGCCGGCAGGCCGCCGATCGACATGTTGACCACGTCGACCTTGCGGTTGATCACCAGGTCGGCCATGCCGGTGGTGAGGGCGGCGTAGGTGCAGCCGCCGCCCCACGAGCAGGCACGGGCGGAGACCAGCTTGGCACCGGGCGCGGCACCGTCGAAGGCGCCGTTGCCGAGCATGTCGTTGGCGGCGGTGATGCCGGCGACGTGGGTGCCGTGGGTGCTCTCGACGATGCCGATGTTGACGTAGTCCACCAGGCCGGGACCGCCGATGGGGGCGGTGTCCACGTCCTCGCGGTACTCGACCACGAACGGGATCCGCTCGACCACCGGGGTGGCCGCGTTGTCGGTGCCGAAGTAGCCGACGTCGAACTTCTCCTTGTACGGCCGCATCATGGCGTCGTCGGTGAAGTCGTTGTTCTGGTTGACGTCCACCCAGATGTTGTGGGTGGCCGGGTCGTAGAGGATGCCGAACGTGTCGGTCCGGTCGCCGTCGCGGTTGACGTCACCGGCCGGGTCGCTGGCGGCCGTGATCGACTCGGCGAACCGGTTGAACCGGTAGGTGCCCGCCGGGGCCGTCCAGGTCGCGCCGCCGGAGGTGAACGTCGGACCGGTGACCTCGGTGAGCATCGGGCGCCAGGTGGCGTCCTCGAACGGGTCCGTCGCGGTCACCCAGTCGACGATCTTCCGCTCGCCCGTGGTGGTCTTCTGCAGCGCCGGGTGACCGAGGTCCACACCGGAGTCCATGATGCCGATCGTGACGCCGCGGCCGTCGTACTGCGGGTTCTTCGCGACGAAGTCGACGGCGCCGATCTCGTTGGTCGGCATGTAGGGGTTGGCGGCCGGGGTGTCGGCCCCGGGGCCGGGCAGCGTCGTCGCCTGCTTCGTGGCCTTCTTGCCGGAGGGGGCGACCTCGGGCGTCGGGTCGGGCAGCTGGATGGTCTCGTCCAGGTCCACGGCGGAGACGCCGGGCAGCGTGGCCGCCTTGACCACCTTCGAGGTGGGGACCTTCGCCAGCACGTAGCCGATGCTGTCGTAGCGCTCGGTGACGGCGGCGCCCAGGTTCTTGAGGTCGGCGGCGACGTCCTTCGCCTCGCCCTTCTTGGTGGCCACGATCAGGGTGACGGTCGGGGCCTTCTTCGCCTCCGCCTCGGCGAGCAGCTTGGCGTCGTGCGAGCCCAGCGCCTCCACGGGGGTGGCCTGGGAAGCGTCGGGTGCGGCGGTGGGCGCGGCGCTCGCGGTGGCGGCACCGCCAGCCACGGTCACGGCGCTGGCCGCCACGACCGACGCGAAGAGCGCGGCGGAGGTCCGCCGGCTCAGGTTTCGGGGTTTGCTCACGTTCTCTTTCCTCCAGAGAACAGGGCCCTCAGATGCAGGGCACGCGTGAGGCGAATCCTTCGCGCTGCGGCTGGCCACTGTCACTACTGCCGAGTTCGTTGTGACCACTTCGTGACATGGGTGGATGTCCATTGTCACATCAGCGATGGTAGGTATCGGCCGTCAGTCCAGTGTCGACCGTCCGGTCGCCGACTCGGCCTCGGCGGTTTCGAGCAGCTCAGGGGCCTGTGGCTGACGAGGGGTCAGCTCGACCTGCGCCGGCGCGGCCAGCTCCTGGTCGGAGACCCCCAGCTCGGCGAGCTTGCGGGCGCTGACCAGCACGCGCGCCTCCAGCGATCCGACGGCCCGGTTGTACGCGGTCACCGCGCCGCCGAGCGACGCACCGAGCTTGCCGACGTGCTCGCCGAGGGTCGACAGCCTCCCGTAGAGCTCGCGGGCCAGCGAGTGCACCGCCACCGCGTTGCGCGCCAGCGCCTCCTGCCGCCACGAGTAGGCGACCGTGCGCAGCAGCGCGACCAGGGTGGCCGGGGTCGCCAGCACCACGTTGCGGGCGAACGCGTGCTCCAGCAGCGTCGGGTCACGCTGCAACGCGACGTCGAGGAACGGGTCGGCCGGCACGAAGAGCACCACGAACTCCGGCGTGCTGTCGAACGCGGCCCAGTAGGTCTTGGCGGCCAGCGCGTTTACGTGCGCCCGCAGGTGCTTCGCGTGCGCGTCGAGGTGCGTGTCGCGCCCCCGCTCGTCGCGGGCCTCCATCGCCGTCAGGTAGGCGTCGAACGGCGCCTTGGCGTCGACCACCACCGACCGGCCGCCGTGCAGCCGGACGACCAGGTCGGGGCGGACCCCCTGGTGTTCGGTGGCGGCGGTGACCTGCTCGGAGAAGTCGCAGTGCTCCAGCATGCCGGCCGCCTCGACGATCCGGCGCAGCTGGTGCTCGCCCCAGCGGCCCCGCACCTGGGGGGCCCGCAGGGCCGCCACCAGCTGTTTCGTCTCGGTACGCAGCTCGCCCGAGACGGTGCTCATCGCGCGGACCTGCTCGCGCAGTTCGGCGTACGCGTCGACCCGGTCGTGTTCCAGCTCGGCGACGCGCTGCTCGTAGCGGCGCAGCGTGTCGTGCAGCGGGGCGACGGCGCGGGCCACCGCCTCCTGGGACTGCGCGGTGGCCTCGTAGCTCAGCGCCCGCATGGACTGCTCCAGCCGTCCCTCGCCCTCACGGGTGGCCCGCAGCGTGGCGTCCAACCGGGCGATTTCGGTCGCCGAACGGGTCCGGGCGGCGTACCAGCCCGCGGCGCCCCCGGCGGCGAGGCAGACGATCACCACGGCCAGCGTCGAGAAGTCCACCCCCGGAGCTTGCCAGAACGGCGCGCCACCCGCCGCCGTGGCGCTCCCGGGCGCGGCCGAGCCCGCCCGCCGCGCGGTGCCGATCACAGGCGTGGTGCTGGCCTGGCCTGGGTAACGTCGCAGACATGAGATACCTGCCCCTGCTCATCCTCGTGGTGCTGCTGGTGGTCGCGCTCGTCTGGTGGCGCCGGGAGAGCGCCGTGCGGGAGGCCCGCCGCCTCGCCGACGTGCGGGCCGACGCCCAGCGCTGGTACGAGCGGCTCGGCGGCCAGGTGATGAACCTGCACGGCGACCACCCGGCCGTACGCCAGGCGCTGGTCGACGCCGGGGAGCGCTACAACGCGGCCGGCAGTCAGCTCGAGCAGGCCCGCAGCGTCGAGCAGTTCCGCCTGGCCCGGGAGACCGCGCTGGAGGGGCTGACCTATGCCCGGGCGGCCCGGGTGGCGCTCGGCATCGACCCCGGGCCCGAACTGCCGCCGCTGGCCGCCGCGCAGGGCGCGGGGCAGCTGACCCGGGAACGCCAGGTCGACGTGCAGGGGCAGACCTTCAAGGCCGGCCCGCAGCCCGGCCGCGACACCCCCTACTACTACCCGGGCGGGCGCTACCAGGGCCGGCCGGTGCCCGCGGGCTGGTACTCCACTCCGTGGTGGAAGACCGCGCTGGGTGCCGGCGCGGGTGTCCTCGGCGGCATGCTGATCGCCGACGCGCTCTTCTCGCCCGGCTTCGGCGACCCCGGTTACGGCTACGAGGCCGGCTACCAGGAGGGCTTCGGCGACGGTACGGGCTTCGGCGAGCAGGGCGGTGACGTCGCGGGCGGCGACTTCGGCGGCGGGGACTTCGGGGGCGGGGACTTCGGGGGCGGCGACTTCGGCGGGGGCGACTGGTAGGGCGACGACTGCGAACGCCGGCCGGGCTCGCCGGTCGGCGTGTCGGAGAGGGCCCCTTCCTGAGCGGGAAACGTCAGGAAGGGGCCCTCTCCATGCCGCTCAGCCCGTGTTGCGCATGCCGGCGGCGATGCCGTTGACCGTGGTCAGCAGCGCGCGCTCCAGCGCCGTACCGTCGCTCGGCGCCCGGCGGCCACCCGGCGCGGTGGCCACGGCCCGGCCCGCAGCCCCGGACTCCCGGTACTGACGCAGCAGGGCGACCTGGAGGTGGTGCAGCGGCTCCAGGTAGGTGTCGCGGACGGCCAGGGTGCGCTGGAGCACGGGGGAGTTCTCCAGCAGCGCCGGCGAGGAGGTCACCGCCAGCACCTCCTGCTTGGTGAGTTCGTACTCCTGCTCGATCTTGTGGAAGATCGGGTGCAGCTTCTTCGGCACCAGCGTCTCGACGTAGCGGCGGGCGATGCTCAGGTCGGTCTTGGTGAGCATCATCTCGACGTTCGACAGGAACGTGCGGAAGAAGTGCCAGTTGCGGTGCATCTCGGCCAGCACGTCCTCCAGCCCGGCCTCCCGGGCCGCGGCCAGGCCGGAGCCGACCCCGAACCAGCCGGGCACGATCTGCCGGGTCTGGGTCCAGCCGAACACCCACGGGATGGCCCGCAGCCCGGAGAGCCCGGCCCCCGTGTTCGGTCGCTTGGCCGGCCGGGAGCCGATGTTCAGCGCGCCGAGCAGCTCAGTCGGCGTCGAGGCCCAGAAGTACGCGGGCAGGTCCGGATCCTCGACCAGCGACCGGTACGACCGGAAGGCCGAGTCGGAGACCAGCTCCATCGCGGCGTCCCAGCGTTCCAGCAGCTCGGCGGGCTGCCGGGGCCCGGTGTGCAGCAGGGTGGCCTGGAGCACCGCGGCCAGGGTCAGCTCCAGGTTCTCCCGCGCCAGCGACGGCAGGGAGTACTTGTCGGAGATGACCTCGCCCTGCTCGGTGACCTTGATCGCGCCGTCCAGGGTCCCGTACGGCTGGGCCAGGATCGCCTCGTGCGTCGGCCCGCCGCCGCGACCCACCGTGCCGCCGCGGCCGTGGAAGAGCCGCAGGTGCACGCCGTGCCGGGCGGCCACGTCGCGCAGCGCGCGCTGGGCCCGGTGGATCGACCACTGGCTGGTGGTGATGCCGGCCTCCTTGTTGGAGTCGGAGTAACCCAGCATCACCTCCTGCACGTCGCCCCGCGCCGTCACCAGCGCCCGGTACGCGGGCAGCGAGAGCAGCTCGTCGAGCAGTTCGCCGCCCGCGTTCAGCTCTGCCGGGGTCTCCAGCAGCGGCACGAAGCCGATCCGGGACCGGCCGCTGTGCACGTCGACCAGGCCGGCCTCGCGGGCCAGCACCACCGCGGCGAGCACGTCGTCCACCCCGAGCGTCATCGAGACGATGTACGACTCGATGACCTCGTTGCCGAACCGGTCCTGCGCCTCGCGGATCGTGCCGAACACGTCGAACGTCTTGCGGGCCGCCTCGGTCAGCGGGGTGTCCAGCGTGGAGAGCGGCCGGCGACCGGTCAGCTCGTCGGCGAGCAGCTTCGTGCGCTCCAGCCGGCTCAGTGCCGGGTAGTCGAGGACCTCACCGACGGCCGCGTAGAGCTGGGCGAGCACCGCGTGGTGCGCCTCGGCGTGCTCCCGGACGTCCATGGTCGCCAGGTGCAACCCGAACGCGGAGACCGTACGGATGGTCGAGGCGAGCCGGCCCACGGCGGTGAGCTGGCCGGCGTTGCGGGCGAGCGAGGCGCGCAGCAGTTCCAGGTCGGAGACCAGCGCGGCGGAGCCGCGGTAGTCTCGCCCGGGCACGTGCGCGGTGCCCTGGCGCAGCCGCTGCCGGGTGTTGGCCAGCTTCGCCTTCACGCAGCGGGCCTTGAGCCGGTAGGGCTCCTCGGCGTTGACCCGACGGAAGCGGGCCGCCACCTCGGGCAGCGCGTCCAGGTCGGTGGCGAGGCTGGCGGAGAGGTCGAGCGACACCCCGCGCAGCCGGCGGGACACCGAGACCTCGTCGATCAGGTGGTCCATCGCCTTCTCGGTGGCCGCGATGCCGTGCTCGTGCTGGATGGTCAGCACCTCGCGGGTCACGGCCGGGGTGACGAACGGATTGCCGTCGCGGTCGCCACCGATCCAGGTGCCGAAGGACAACGGCCGGGCGGTCGGGGACGTCTCCACACCGAGGGTGCGCAGCGTGTCGGCGAGGTCGTCGAGGACCTGCGGGGCGGCCTCGGCGTACAGGTCGCGCAGGTAGTAGATGGCGTTGCGGGCCTCGTCGGTCGGGTCCGGCCGGTCCAGCCGCAGCTCGTCGGTCTGCCACATCAGGTCGAGCAGCTCGGCCAGGCGGCGGTTGGCGGGGCCCTCGTCGCTGGCGCCGTAGAGGATCGCGTTGGCGGTCTCGGTGTCCAGCTCGTCGGCGATGGCGCGCAGCTTGGACAGGATCGACCGGCGGGCCGCCTCGGTCGGGTGGGCGGTGAAGACGGGCCGTACCGCCAGCCGCCGCGCCGCCGCGGCGATCTCCTCGGCCGGCACCCCGCGCTCGGCGATCATCTTGGCCGCCTGGTCCAGCCAGCCGCCCTGCACCGCCCGGCGGCGGCGCAGCTCCCGGGCCCGGTGCACCTGCTCGGTGATGTTGGCCAGGTGGAAGTAGGTGGAGAAGGCCCGGGCCAGCTTGGTGCCGGTGGTGACGTCCAGGCCGGCGAGGCGCTGCGCGGCGGCGGGGGCGTCGGAGCGCACCTGAGCGCGGATCTCCTCGACGAGGTCGAGCAGCGGCCGGCCCTCCTGACGCGCGAGGGTCTGCCCGAGCAGGGTGCCGAGGCGTCGGATGTCGGCCCGCAGGGCGGCGTCGGGGCCGTCGTGGTCGTGCTGGTCGGTCACGATGCGCTCCTTACGCGAGTACGAAGGACAGCGCTGTCCGACTCCCTGGATCGTATCCGCGTCCCCCGCCGGTGGGCAGGGGACCCTTGCATCCGCCTTCGGCGCGGGCGGGGTCGCCGCCGGCGAGACCAGCCGGCACCGGTGGCGTCTTCGCTGGTGGGGGTGGGTGCGGTGCGGCGGCGGGCCCGGCCCGGGGTGGCGCTGAGCACACCCGCCACGCCCATCTCCCGGTCCACGCCGCCAGCCCCGGGGGCGGGCTCGCGCCCGATTGTGTGCCGTTTCTCGCCTGGTTGGGCCGTCTCGCCGGGCCCGCCTATCAGACGAGCTGACAGCGACCCGCGCTGTAGTGGGCGACCGCCGCCATGATCTCCGCCTCGGACCGGTCGGCGAAGTTGAGCGTGGCGACCAGCCCGGAGCCGTAGAAGGCGTTCAGTGCCGCGCCGTCCAGCGCCGTGAACGCCCCGAGGTTCTGGAGCATCCGTGCGTCGCGCGGCCTGACCACCAGCATCTTCTCCAGGCTCCACCGCCGGCGGGAGATCTGCGCGACGCCCTCCCAGGGCAGCCAGATCGCCTGCCCCCGGGTCGGCCGGGTGCGGATCCAGAGCCCGGCCGGGCCGAGCGCCAGCACCGGGCCGCCGGAGCCGATCAGCCAGAGCTGGATCCCCAGCGGCAGGGCGACCAGGGCCAGCAGGCAGCCCACCACGCCGAGGAGGCCGAGGACGGACCCGGAGCGCGCCTGCGGATCGGTCGAGTTCACGATGCCGAGGCCGGCGCAGCAGGCGATCGGGAGGATGAGGACCAGCGCCACCCCCATCATCAGCAGGCCGCGCTTGGCGACGTTGGGCCGTACCACGAACGGCTGGTCCTCCGGGATGCGCCGGGTCACCGGCGGCGGGACGGGGCCTGCCCACCCTCCGCCGGGCGGCGGACCGCCGTGGAAGGGCTGCGACGGGTGTCCGGCGGGGGTGGTCACGAGGGCTCCAGTTTCTCGATCAACTCGGGGGGAGCCTCAGCCTAGGGGGCGTCTGCCAGCGGGTCGGCGGGCCGGCGACCGGAAAAACCGGTTCCGCCGGTCGGTAGCGTCCGGTCATGACGTCGCCGAACTATCCCCCCAAGCCCCGTCCGGGAGACCGGGTCGCGGTCGTCTCGCCCTCCGCCGGCCTGCCGGCCCTCTTCCCCCACGTGTACGAGCTGGGGCTGCGCCGGCTGCGCGAGGAGTTCGACCTGGAGCCGGTGGAGTACCCCACCACCCGGGCGCTCGACGCCGACCCGCACGACCGGGCCCGGGACCTGACCGCCGCCTTCGCCGACCCGACGGTCACCGCCGTGCTGGCCACCGTGGGCGGGGACGACCTGATCACGGTCACCCCGCATCTGGACGACGCCGTGCTGCGGGCCAACCCGAAGCCGTACTTCGGCTACTCCGACAACACCAACGTGCTCAACCACCTGTACCGGCTGGGCGTCGTGGCCTACCACGGCGGATCGGTGCTGGTGCACCTCGGCCGGCCGGGCCGAGCGCACCCGCTGACCTTCGACTCGCTGCGCGCCGCCCTCTTCACCTCCGGCTGGTACGACCTGACCCCCGCCCCGGAGTGGGGCGACAAGCCGGGCGACTGGCGGGACCCGGCGGCGCTGGCGGACGAGCCGGAGATGCTCCCGGGCGAGGGCTGGCGCTGGCAGGGGCCGTCGACGGTGGTCGAGGGACGCACCTGGGGCGGCAACCTGGAGATCCTGCACTGGCTGCTGGCCGCCGACCGGGTGCCCACCGCAGGGGAGCTGGCCGGGTCTGTGCTGATGATCGAGACGTCCGAGGAGCTCCCCTCGGCGACCGAGGTCTTCCGGATACTGCGCAACATGGGGGAGCGGGGGCTGCTGGCCGGCTTCCCGGCGGTCCTCGTCGGCCGGCCGAAGGCGTGGGACTTCGAGCGGCCGCACACCCCCGACGAGCGGCGCGACTGGGCCGACGCGCAGCGCGACGCGGTCACCCGGGCGCTCGCCGCCTACCGCCCGGACGCGGTGGTGGTCTTCGACGTCGACCTCGGCCACACCGACCCGCAGCTGATCGTCCCGTACGGCGGCGAGATCCGGATCGACGCCGTCGACCGTCGCATCTCGGTGCGGTACTGACCCGCCCCTTCCCGCGATCGCCCCGGTGATCAGGACGTCATGGACGTTACGCGGCCGTCTTAGGGTCCATGGCGTCCTGATCAGCATTGGCAGGGCCCTGATCAGTTGTGGCGTTCGTGGATCGCGTCAGTGACCAGGCGGACGATTCGGGCGGGGTGCCGCAGTACGTCGTCCGCCGTGAAGCGCAGCACCAACCAGCCCGCCGCACGCAGGGCGTTGAGCCGAGCCACATCGCGCTGGAAGTGGGTGCGCGGTCAGGGGCGGCAGACCGGCGTCGTGCAGGACGAGCCGGAGCCGGGTCTCCATGGGGGACTCGCTCAGCGGCTCGGCCAGCGTGAGCACCTCGCGCAGTTGGGCGGTGCCGGCCAGCCGCTGTGTGTGCCCAGGTAGCTGCCCAACGCGGGGAGCTCGACCACCCGTCGGTGCGGCAACGCGTCCACCGCGACCAGCGCGTCCGTCCGGGGCAGCTGTCGGCCCAGGTCGAAGGCGGTGCGGGCGCCGGTGGCGACCCGGCAAGCCGGCGAACCGGGTGATCTCCCGGGCGGAGAGGGACCTCTGGTCGACCGACACATGTCGAGTGGAGCGTCGGCGGGCGTGGTACCCGTGGCATTCCGACAGCTTGCCGTCACGGGCCGCCCGCGCGCTGCCCCGAAGCTCGCGGCGCCGCCCCGCGATCGTCCGCGCCGGTCAGGCGGCGCCGAGGACGGCGAAGGCGCGGACGGGAAAGGTGCCCATGCCGACCACCATCGGCGGGGCGGCCGTGAACCGGAAGCCGGTCGGGGGCAGCGCGTCGAGCCCGGTCAGGTGTTCCACGATCGGGACGCCGGCGGCCAGCAGGGCGCTGTGCGCCGGCCGCTCGCCTGCCGCAGTCGGGCTCATGTCGTCGATGTTGATCGAGTCGATGCCGACCAGGGCGGCGCCCGCGTCGACCAGGGCCCGGGCGCCGTCCCCGGTGAGGTAGGGCGCCTCAGGCGCGCCGTACCGGTCGGTGCCGAAGTGCGTCGACCAACCCGTGTGCAGCAGCACCGCGTGCCCGGCGACGTCGTACGGCGCCAGCAACAGCCGGTCCACCGCGCGGGTGCCGGCCGGCACCCGGACCACGACGGCGGGCAGGTCGGCGAGGCGGTCCAGCCCGGTGGCGGCGAGGTCGACGCCCCCGGCGAAGCGGTGGGCGGGCGTGTCCAGGTACGTGCCCGTATTGGCGATCATGTCGATCCGCCCCACCTGGAACTCGGTGCCGGGGGCGTAGTTGGCCCTGGACGCCTCCCGGGTCAGCCACTCGGTGATCCGCGGCGCCGGCCAGCCCGGCAGGGTGGTCATGCCGTCGGTGATCGGGTGGCTCAGCTCGACCAGTCGTCGCCCGTGGTCGACGTCGGTGCCCGAGCCGGGCCGCCGCGGCGACGCGCCGGTCGCGCCCTCGGGGTCGGCCTCGGTGGCCACGCCCCGGCCGCCCTTGTGCGGCTCCTCGACGAGCGTCTTGCCGGTGATCCGGACCTCCGCCACCATCAGCAGCCCCAGGTGCCGGACGAACAGCGCCGCCAGGTCGTCGTCGGCGATGTCGCGGCCGGGTATGTCCAGCCGGAACCCGTCCGTCCGCAGCCCGCCGCCGTTGGCGAAGGTGACCTCCGCGTCGAACTGTGCCCGCCACTGCTCGCCCATCAGCGCAGCCGATCACGGCCGGCCCGCGCCGTCAAGATCCTCCCGGTCGCGACGGGCAGCCCGGGTGCGCCGAGTGCCGGACAAGGGTGTGCCGGGTGTCACCGGAGTGCCGTACAGGGGAAAGGGGTGTACGGCACCACCGGCGGGCCGCGAGGGCAGGTCGCCGTCGCCAGGGCCGCAGCCGGGCGGAGCTGCGGGCCTCCCCGAACAGGTCCGCGCACCCCGCGACCGCCGATCGGGCGGTCCGATCCCGGCTGCGCACACCATCTTCGGTCGCCGGCGGTCCCGGGTCTTGAACATCGATGCTCGGTTGACGGTCGCCGACCGGATCGGCGACCTCGCCGACGACCGGTTCCTCGACCGACTTCGATCGGGTTCCGGCTCAGTCGGTGCGGCCCTGGGCGAGCAGCCGGCGCAGGCGGGCCGGCGGGTGACCGACGTGCTCCCGGAGCACACGGGTGAGGTGCGCCTGGTCGGCGAAGCCGTGCTCCGCCGCCACGGCGCGCAGCGGCCGGCCGTCCGCCTCGGCGAGGGTGTCCAGCACCGCCTGGACCCGCAAGCGGTTGCGGTAGGCGGTGAGGGTGCTGCCGGTGACCCGCTGGAACACCCGGCTCAGGTGGTGTGGTGAGGCGCCCACCTCCCGCGCCACCTGGTCGAGCGTGAGGGAGAAGTCGCGGACCGTGAGCACCTCCCGGGCCCGGTCGGCGAGGCGACGGTGGGCGGCCGCGGTGGCGGGGCGTCGGCCGACGACGCGTCCCAGGTCCGCCCCCGGTGGCTCGGTCCGGGCGTTGACGAAGCCGAGCACCCTGCCGAGGAAGCAGTGCAGCCGCTCCGCCATCTCGAACGGGTCGAGCCCTCGCCGGAACTGCGTGACGAGCATCCGGTGTGCCAGGTCGAGTGGCGCGTCCGAGGTGCCGTCCCAACCGGTGGTCGCCAGCCAGCGCGCCCCGTCCCGGTGTTCGGCGAGGACCGTCGGCTCGATCTCCAGGGAGGTGAACGTGTCGCTACCCAGCGGGTGGGACACCTGCATCTCGTCGCCCGGCCGGGTGAGCAGCAGCGAGGTGGCGTCCGAGAACGTCGTACGACCGTTGATGCGCCGTCGGTAGGCGCCCGACCAACCGAGATCGACCCGGTAACGCAGCAGGACCGTCGGTGCCGTCCAGCGGCGGCTCTCGACGCCGCAGCGCACCGTGGAGATCGAGATCCCCGCCGGGTGGCCCAGCACCCGCTGGCGGCAGGATCCGGTCGGTTGGCGTGGGTCGTTGCCGACTCCCTCAGGCATTTGTTCCTTCCCCCTCGGGTAACTGTCGCGGATCGTCGACGATCCCCGCCACGCGCGGGTGGTTCGTCCGACCGGAGAGATAGTGTCGACCGGTGGACCCCCCGTCCAGCCGGACGAGGGGTGATCGTCGTGTCATCCCGCTGGAAGTGATCCCCATGCTCACCGGTCTGTTCTCCGCCGCCCTGGCCGATCCGGGCCTGGCCCGGGCACGTGACCTGGCGCGCTCCGGTGCCGCGCAGGTCGACGGCCTCGACATCACCGCGCCGCCCGCGCTGCGTCCCTTCGCGGTCGCCGCCGTCGCGGCCGACGGCGGGGGCGCCGGCCGACCGGTGCTCGCCGTGACCGCCACCACCCGGGAGGCCGACGACCTGGCCGCCGCGCTGGGCAGCCTGCTCCCGCCCGGGCAGGTGACGGTCTTCCCGTCCTGGGAGACGCTGCCGCACGAGCGCCTGTCACCCCGCTCCGACACGGTCGGCCGGCGGCTGGCCGTGCTGCGCCGGCTGGCGCACCCCGCCTCGGCCGACGCGCACGGCCGCACCGACGGGCTGCGGGTGGTCGTGGCACCCGTCCGGTCGCTGCTGCAACCGCAGCTCAAGGGGCTCGGCGACCTGGAGCCGGTGCAGCTCGCCACCGGGGCGGAGGCCGACCTGGAGGAGGTCGCCCGCCGGCTGACCGACATGGCGTACGCGCGGGTCGACCTCGTGACCAAGCGGGGCGAGTTCGCGGTGCGCGGGGGCATCCTCGACATCTTCCCACCCACCGACGAGCACCCGTCGCGGGTCGAGTTCTGGGGCGACGAGGTGGAGGAGATCCGCACCTTCGCCGTGGCCGACCAGCGCACCATCGAGCAGGTGCCGCAGCTCTGGGCCCCGCCGTGCCGGGAGTTGCTGCTCACCCCGTCGGTGCGCAAGCGGGCCGCCGCCCTCGCCGAGGAGCACCCGGAGCTGACCGAGATCCTCGACAAGCTGGCCGAGGGCATCCCGGTGGAGGGCATGGAGTCCCTCGCCCCGGCGCTGATCGGCCCCGACTCGATGGAGCTGCTGCTGGACGCCATGCCGGCCGGCACCCACGTGCTCCTCTGCGACCCGGAGCGCATCCGCACCCGGGCACACGACCTGGTGCGTACCTCCGACGAGTTCCTCCAGGCGAGCTGGGCCGCGGCGGCCGTCGGCGGCCAGGCCCCGGTCGACCTCGGCGCCGCCGCCTTCCGGACCCTGGCCGAGGTACGCGCCGTCGCGGCGAAACTGCGCCAGCCCTGGTGGACGCTGTCCCCGTTCGGCCTGGTGGAGGCGGACGCCGCCCCGGCGCGGCAGCCCTGGGAGGACGCGCCGGAGGCGGCCGACGTCACCCCCGACGACGCGATCGCGGTGACCCTGGCCGCGCAGCCGGCCCCGCTCTACCACGGCGAGACCGCCCGGGTGGTCGACAACCTCAAGCGCTGGACCGGCGACGGCTGGTCGGTCGCGCTGGTCTTCGAGGGGCACGGCCCCGCCCAGCGGGCCGTCGAGGTGCTCCGCGACGCCGGCCTCGGCGCGCGGCTGACCGAGGAGATCCCGAGCGCGCCCGCCCCCGGCGAGGTGCTGGTCTCCTGCGGCAGCCTGACCAGCGGCTTCGTCGACGAGGCGTCGCGGTTCGTGCTGCTCACCGGCAACGACGTCACGGGCGGGCGGGGCGCCTCCACCCGTGACATGCGCAAGATGCCGAGCCGGCGGCGCAACACCATCGACCCGCTGGAGCTCAAGGCCGGCGACCACGTCGTGCACGAGCAGCACGGCATCGGCCGCTACGTCGAGCTGGTGCAGCGCACCGTCAACGGCGCCTCCCGGGAATACCTGGTCATCGAGTACGCCGCGAGCAAGCGCGGCCAGCCCGGCGACCGGCTCTTCGTCCCCACCGACCAGCTCGACCAGCTCTCCCGCTACGTCGGCGGCGAGCAGCCCACCCTGCACAAGATGGGCGGCTCGGACTGGCAGAAGTCCAAGGCCCGGGCCCGCAAGGCGGTCAAGGAGATCGCCGCCCAGCTCATCCAGCTCTACGCGGCCCGCAAGGCGTCCAAGGGGCACAACTTCGGTCCCGACACGCCCTGGCAGCGGGAGCTGGAGGACGCCTTCCCGTGGCAGGAGACGCCCGACCAGCTCGCCGCCATCGAGGAGGTCAAGCGGGACATGGAGCAGACCGTCCCGATGGACCGGCTCATCTGCGGCGACGTGGGCTACGGCAAGACGGAGATCGCGGTCCGGGCGGCGTTCAAGGCGGTGCAGGACGGCAAGCAGGTGGCGGTGCTGGTGCCCACCACGCTGCTGGTGCAGCAGCACTACAACACGTTCGCCGAGCGGATGAGCCAGTTCCCGGTGACCATCAAGCAGCTCTCCCGCTTCCAGACGCCGAAGGAGGCCGAGCGGACCCTGGAGTTGGCCGCCGCGGGCAGCGCCGACATCGTCATCGGCACCCACCGGCTGCTCCAGGCGGCCACCCGGTTCAAGTCGCTCGGCCTGGTCATCGTCGACGAGGAGCAGCGCTTCGGCGTCGAGCACAAGGAGCACCTGAAGACGATGCGCGCCTCGGTCGACGTGCTGAGCATGTCGGCCACCCCGATCCCGCGCACCCTGGAGATGGCCATCACCGGCATCCGGGAGATGTCCACCATCGCCACGCCGCCCGAGGAGCGGCACCCGGTGCTCACCTTCGTCGGGGCGTACGACGAGCGGCAGGTGGCGGCCTGCATCCACCGCGAGCTGCTCCGCGACGGGCAGGTCTTCTACCTGCACAACCGGGTCGAGTCCATCGACCGGGCGGCCCGGAAGCTGCGCGAGCTGGTGCCCGAGGCGCGGGTCGCGGTGGCGCACGGCCAGATGGGCGAGGAGGCCCTGGAGAAGGTCATGGTCGGCTTCTGGGAGAAGGAGTTCGACGTGCTGGTCTGCACCACGATCGTGGAGTCCGGCATCGACATCCCCAACGCCAACACCCTGATCGTGGAGCGGGCCGACCTGCTCGGCCTCGCCCAGCTGCACCAGATCCGCGGCCGGGTCGGTCGGGGCCGGGAGCGGGCGTACGCGTACTTCCTCTACCCCCCGGAGAAGCCGCTCACCGAGCACGCCCACGAGCGGCTGGCCACCATCGCCCAGCACACCGAGCTGGGCGCGGGCATGTACGTGGCGATGAAGGACCTGGAGATCCGGGGCGCCGGCAACCTGCTGGGCGGCGAGCAGTCCGGGCACATCGAGGGCGTCGGCTTCGACCTGTACGTGCGGATGGTCGGCGAGGCGGTCTCCGCGTTCAAGGGCGAGCGCCCGGAGGAGGAGACCGAGGTCAAGGTCGACCTGCCGATCGACGCGCACCTGCCGCACGACTACGTGAGCGTGGAGCGGCTGCGCCTGGAGATGTACCGCAAGCTCGCCGAGGCCCGCGACGAGGAGCGACTGCGCGAGGTGGTCGCGGAGATGACGGACCGCTACGGCGAGCCGCCCGCCCCGGTGCAGAACCTGGTCGCCGTGGCCCGGTTCCGGCTGCTGGCGCGCCGCTACGGCCTCACCGACGTCTCCATGCAGGGCAAGCACATCCGGTTCGGTCCGCTGCCGCTGCCCGACTCGAAGCAGCTGCGGCTCAAGCGCTACCACCCGGACTCGGTCTACAAGCAGGCCCTGGACCAGGTCAGCGTCCCCCGGCCCAGCACCCGGCGGGTGGGCGGCGAGCCACTGCGTGACCAGGCGCTGCTGGAGTGGTGCGCCCAGCTGCTGAAGGACGTCCTGGGCGAGCCGGCGACGGCGGGAGCCTCCGCGCGGTGAGCGGCGATCGACGACGGTTGGCCGGCGGCCGGCGGGTGACCAGGGGGGCCGGGCCCCTGGCAGCCACGGGACGGGCGAGCGGGGAGACCGGTGGGCGGTGTCACGCCGGCTCCGGGCGGCATGAGAGAGTGACCGTCATGCGTGCTCGCCGTCTTGTCGCCGTCGCCAGCGTGGCGCTCGGCCTCGTCGCCCTCTCCGGTTGCCGTGCCGAGCCCGGTGTCGCCGCCTACGTCGGTGACCTGCGGATCACCGAGGATGCCGTCACCGAGGTCGTCGACGACCTGCGGGCCAAGAACCCGACGCCGACCGGGCAGCCCGAGGCGCCCGAGGGCCGGCCCCCGGCGCCGGTGCCGCAGCTGCCCGGCCGCGGCCAGGTCGTCAGCCTGCTGGTGCTCTCCGAGGTCTGCGAGCGGGTCTCCGCGGACAAGAACTACCAGCCGCGTGGGCAGGTCGCGCCGGAGCAGGTCGCCCAGCAGCTGAGCCTGTCGCCCGACACCGGCTACGTGCGCCGGTCCGCCGAGCTCTACAACTGCCTGTCGGGGGTGCCGACCGGGGCGCCGGCCGAGCCGAGCGCTCAGGAGCTGGCGGACGTGGTGGCGGCGGGCCGCAAGGCGGGTGTCATCCCGGCCGACGTGACCGACGAGGCGGCCGCCGGCCAGCTCGACGGCGAGCAGCTGCGCGGCGCGCTGGCCACCCGCAAGTCGCTGGCCGAGGCGGTCGCCGCGTACGACGTGACGGTCAACCCCCGCTACCGCCCGCTGGAGTTCCCGGTGCTGAGCTTCTCCGGTAACAGGCCGGCGGTGAGCGTGCCGCTGGGCGAGACCGGCACGGGCGGGGTCACCGACGTCTCCACCCCGGATCCGCTGCCCACCGCCGGGCCGCAGGCGGCCGGCGGAACCGACAGCTGAGCATGTCCGCCCGGATCGTCCTGCTCGTCACCTCTCCCCGGCTGCCGGCCGGACTACTGACCGCCGCCGCGTGGGACGTCGTACGCGGGCATCCGGTGCTGGCGGGGGCGGAGAGCGAGCTGACGACGGCGGTCCGCGCGGCGGGCGCCGAGGTCACGGTGGTCGACGGCCGGGCGACGCAGGCGCTGCTCGACGCGGCGGCGACGCACGGTGTCGCGGTGTGGCTGGCCGGCCCGGCCGGCGACGAGTCGCTGGCCCGCGAGCTGGGCCTGCGGCTGGCCCGCGAGCCCGGCCTGGCCGAGCTGGAGCTGATGTACGGCTCCTGGGACCCGCCGGGCGCCCGGCTGCTCGACGCGGTGGCGGTGATGGACCGGCTGGCATCTCCGGGCGGCGACCCCTGGAAGCGTGCGCAGACCCACCGCAGCCTCGCCGGCTTCCTGCTGGAGGAGTGCTACGAGGCGTACGACGCGATCAGCGCCGGGGACACCGACGCGCTGCGCGAGGAGCTGGGCGACGTGCTGCTCCAGGTGGTGCTGCACGCCCGCCTCGCCGAGGAGCTGCCCGAGGCGCAGCGGTGGACCGTCGACGACGTGGCCGGCGGGCTGGTCGACAAGATGGTCCGGCGCAACCCGCACGTCTTCGCCGACGCGGCGACGGGCACCCTGGAGGAGATCGAGGCGAGCTGGGAGCGGATCAAGCGGGCCGAGAAGGCGCGTGACTCGGTGCTCGACGGCATCGCGCTGAGCCAGCCCGCCCTCGCCCTGGCCGCGAAGATCCTGGAGCGTGCCGGGCGGGTGGGCCTGGCCGTACCGCCGCCCCTCGCGGATTCCCAGGCGGACCCGGAGGCGCGGCTCGGCGCGAGCCTGCTCGCCACGGCCGCGGCGGCCCGCGAGGCGGGCCTGGACCCGGAGGCGGCCCTGCGCCGCGCCGCCCTGGCCTACGCGGACGCTGTCCGCGCAGCCGAAAAGGCCTGAGCCGACCCGGTAGGGTCGGCGGGTGGAATCGTTTGTGCCGCTCGCGGAGCGGATCGTCGACGCGTTGCTCCAGAGCCGGCCGGGGCTCGCGACCTCCACCGGCGACCACCGGTACGACGACCGGTTGCCGGACCTCTCCGCCGAGGCGGTCGCGGCCGACGAGGCCATGCTCAAGGAGGCCGCGGACGCGCTCGCCGAGCTGGACCCGGACGCCCTGGACGTCGAGGAGCGCGTCGACCACGCGCTGCTCACCTCGTTCGTGGACCGGGAGCTGTTCGAGGCCGGCGACATTCGCGCCCACGAGTGGGACCCGCTGCGGCACAACCCCGGGCCGCTGCTGCACGCGCTGCTCGCCCGCCCGTACGCTCCCGTCGACGTCCGGCTGACCAGCCTGGCGGGCCGGCTCGCCGCCGTACCGGACGCGCTGGCGACCGCGCGCGCGACGCTGCGCGACATGCCGCGCATCCACGCCGAGACGGCGGTCGGGCAGTTCACCGGCACGGCGGCGCTGATCCGCGACGAGGTGCCGGCGTTGCTCGCGCAGGCCCCCGCCCTGCACGACCGGGTGGAGCCGGCCGCCACCGCGGCGATCGCGGCGCTGGAGGAGTTCGTCGCGTGGCTGCGGCAGGGTCTGGCCGCCGACGCCGGCCCCGGGCGGGACCCGCGGCTGGGCCGGCGCCGCTGGGAGGCGCGGCTGTGGCACACCCTCGACACCGAGCTGGGCGCCGCCGAGATCCAGCGCCGGGCCTGGGCCAACCTGGACCGGGTCGGTGAGGAGATCCGCGCGGCGGCCGTCGAGCTGGTCGGCGGCCCGGCGGACGACGAGACGGTACGCCGGGCGCTGGGCCTGCTGGCCGCCGAGCACCCGGACGACCACACCATCGTGGATCTCGCCTCGGTCACCCTGGACGAGGCGACCGACTTCGTACGCGCCCACGACCTGGTCACGCTGGTCGACGACCCCTGCGTGATCCAGGAGATGCCCCAGTTCGCCCGGGGCGTGGCGGTCGCCTACTGCGACTCGCCCGGCCCGCTGGAGACGGCGGACGTGCCGACCTTCTACTGCATCGCGCCCACCCCGGCGGACTGGCCCGCGCACCGGATCGAGTCGTTCTACCGGGAGTACAACGACCACATGATCCGCAATCTGACGGTGCACGAGGCGATGCCGGGGCACTTCCTCCAGCTCGCCCACGCCCGCCGGCACGTCGGCCCCACCCGGGTACGCGCGCTGACCGAGTCGGGGCCCTTCATCGAGGGCTGGGCGGTCTACACGGAGGAGCTGATGGCCGGCCTCGGCTTCGGCGGCCTGCCGGTGCGGTTGCAGCAGCTCAAGATGCAGCTCCGGATGACCATCAACGCGCTGCTGGACCAGCTCGTGCACTGCGAGGAGCTGCCGGAGGCCGAGGCGATGGCGCTGATGACCGGGCGCGGCTTCCAGGAGGAGGGCGAGGCGGCCGGCAAGTGGCGGCGTGCGCTGCTCACCTCGACGCAGCTCTCGACGTACTTCGTCGGCTACAGCGAGGTGGCCGCGATCGCCGCCGCCCGCCCGGCCGGCGTGTCGGTGCGTGAGTGGCACGACGCGATGCTCGCCCACGACTGCCCACCCCCGCGCCACCTGCGCACCCTGCTCGGCGTGTGAGCGAGGGCGGGCTCCACCGGCACCGCCGGGGCGGCGGGGTCGGTCACGAGCCGGCCGGGCGGCGGTCTACGACGCCGGCGTCGGGCGGCAGGTCGAACACGGTGCCGTCGACGGTCTCGCGGTAGCGGCTCAGCGCCAGCTCGACCTGCCGGCCGTCGACCTGGCCGGTGAAGCTGCCCAGCACGCCCTCGGTGGTCACGCACGCGGTAAAGTCACCGGCGGACTGCTCCACGTCGACGCAGGTGGCGTGGTGGCCGGCGAGGGTGGTGTCGCTCTGGTCGATCACCGCCTCCGGGTCCAGCGCGGCGGTGGTGAGCAGCCCCACGACGACCGGCGGCGTGATCAGGCCCCGCTGCTTGGCCTCGGCGAACATGGTCACCGTCGGCTTCGCGTTGGGCGCGGGCGGGGCCTCCAGGGTGCAGGTGGCGCGGCCGGCGGCGGTCTCGCAGCGGGCCGTCGCCTCCGGGGTGACGGTGAGCTTCCCGCCGGGCCAGGTGTACGCGGAGCGGACCGGGTCCTGGGCCTGGGCGACGGTGGCGGTCTGCCCGCCGGGGAGCTGGTAGTCCGCGGAGTAGGTCAACTCCAGTGCCCGGTCGAGCCGGACGGCCAGGTCGTTCACCAGGTCGGCCCGCCCGATCGCCCGGCCGGCGTCGTCGAGGGTCTGACAACCGGTCACCGTGAGCGACGCGATGACCGACACGGCGAGCATGCGGAGGGTGGTCGAGGCGGCGGGCATGCCGACCAGCGTGGCCGATCGGGCCAACCGCGCGCAAACCCGTTGCCGGTTGAGGACATGAGAATCCGGGAATGTCCGGGTAAAGCATCGCCCGGAGGCAGGTTTCGGATCGTGCTGGCGAGCGCCCGGACCGCCCGCGTCGGAGCGTCGCCCGATACGCTGCGTTCAACAACTGCCTCAGCCGCACCGTCGCGGCCCACACCGGACCGGAACACACAAACGAGGAGCGACTCAGTGGCAACCATCGAGGGAATCGTCGCGCGGGAGATCCTGGACTCGCGGGGCAACCCGACCGTCGAGGTCGAGGTCGGGCTCGACGACGGCACGATCGCCCGGGCGGCGGTGCCCTCCGGCGCCTCCACGGGCGCCTTCGAGGCGATCGAACTGCGCGACGGTGACGCCGACCGCTACCAGGGCAAGGGCGTCGAGAAGGCGGTCTCGAACATCGAGGACAAGATCGTCGACGAGCTGATCGGCTACGAGGCCAGCGAGCAGCGGCTGATCGACCAGAAGATGCTCGACGTCGACGGCACCGACAGCAAGTCCGAGCTGGGCGCGAACGCCATCCTCGGCGTCTCCCTCGCGGTGGCCAAGGCGGCGGCCGGCAGCGCCGAGCTGAGCCTCTTCCGCTACCTGGGCGGCCCGAACGCGCACCTGCTGCCGGTGCCGATGATGAACATCCTCAACGGCGGCGCGCACGCGGACTCGAACGTCGACATCCAGGAGTTCATGATCGCGCCGATCGGCGCGCCCAGCTTCCGCGAGGCGCTGCGCTCCGGCGCGGAGGTCTACCACGCGCTGAAGTCGGTGCTGAAGAAGAAGGACCTCTCCACCGGCCTCGGCGACGAGGGCGGCTTCGCGCCGAACCTGCCCACCAACGCCGCGGCCCTGGACCTGATCGCCGAGGCGGTGGAGAAGGCCGGCTACCGGCTCGGCACCGACATCGTCTTCGCGCTCGACGTGGCCGCCACGGAGTTCTTCGACGACGGCACCTACACCTTCGAGGGCACCGCGAAGACCGCCGAGGAGATGAGCAACTACTACACCAAGCTCGCCGGCGACTACCCGATCGTGTCCATCGAGGACCCGCTGGCCGAGGACGACTGGACCGGCTGGCAGACGCTGACCGCCTCGCTCGGCGACCGCGTCCAGATCGTCGGCGACGACCTGTTCGTCACCAACCCGCTGCGCATCGCCCGCGGCATCGCCGAGAAGGCCGCCAACGCGGTCCTCGTCAAGGTCAACCAGATCGGTTCGCTGACCGAGACCCTCGACGCGGTGGACCTGGCCCACCGGGCCGGCTTCAAGTGCATGATGAGCCACCGTTCCGGCGAGACCGAGGACACCACCATCGCGGACCTGGCGGTGGCCACCGGCTGCGGCCAGATCAAGACCGGCGCCCCGGCCCGCTCGGACCGGGTCGCGAAGTACAACCAGCTCCTGCGGATCGAGGAGGAGCTGGCCGACGCGGCGCGGTACGCCGGGGCGGGCGCCTTCCCGCGCTACCGTTCCGCCTGAGACGCGCGAGGCCTCGGGGGAGGGGTGTGACGATGCAGCAGCGCCGCACACCGGGCGGGGCCCGGGGCGCCCGGACGTCGGTCCGCGAGGGCGGCGTCCGGGCCGAGTCGCGGGCCACGGCCGGCCGCGCGCCAAGTCGGATCGT
>NZ_JBAKHL010000074.1:0-31589 GCF_036902715.1 Micromonospora sp. CPCC 205546 | reverse complement strand
GGCCGGCGCCCCGACCGGGGCGGGACCACCGAGGGGTCCGCAGCCCGGCCGGGGCGCCGGCCGTCGTACGTCGTCGTCATCCGCCGGGACGCCGGCGGAGTTTCACTTCTTGCCGGGCGCCTTGGCGTCGGAGTCGGAGGAGAGGGCGGCGATGAAGGCCTCCTGGGGGACCTCCACCCGGCCCACCATCTTCATCCGCTTCTTGCCCTCCTTCTGCTTCTCCAGCAGCTTGCGCTTGCGGCTGATGTCACCGCCGTAGCACTTGGCGAGGACGTCCTTGCGGATCGCCCGGATCGTCTCCCGGGCGATCACCCGGCTGCCGATCGCCGCCTGGATCGGCACCTCGAACTGCTGGCGCGGGATCAGGTTGCGCAGCTTGGCCGCGATCGTGACGCCGTAGTTGTACGCCTTCTCCTTGTGCACGATCGCGCTGAAGGCGTCCACCGGCTCGCCGTGCAGCAGGATGTCGACCTTCACCAGGTCGGACGCCTGCTCGCCCGAGGGCTCGTAGTCCAGTGAGGCGTAGCCCTTGGTCCGGCTCTTCAACTGGTCGAAGAAGTCGAAGATGATCTCCGCGAGGGGGAGCGTGTAGCGCAGCTCCACCCGGTCGGCGGAGAGGTAGTCCATGCCGAGCAGGTTGCCCCGGCGGCCCTGGCAGAGCTCCATCACCGCGCCGACGTAGTCGTTCGGGGTGAGCACCGTGGCGCGCACGACCGGCTCGTACACCTCGGCGATCTTGCCCGTGGGGTATTCGCTCGGGTTCGTCACCACGATCTCCTGGCCGTCCTCCGTGATGGCCCGGTAGACCACGTTGGGCGCGGTGGAGATGAGGTCGAGGTTGTACTCGCGTTCCAGCCGCTCCCGGATGATCTCCAGGTGCAACAGGCCGAGGAAGCCGCACCGGAAGCCGAAGCCGAGCGCCCCCGACGTCTCGGGCTCGTAGTCGAGCGCGGCGTCGTTGAGCTTGAGCTTGTCCAGCGCCTCACGCAGGTTGGGGTAGTCGGAACCGTCGATCGGGTACAGGCCCGAGTAGACCATCGGCTTCGGGTCCTTGTAGCCGCCGAGGGCCTCCTTCGCCGGCCGCGAGTTGATGGTGATCGTGTCACCGACCCGGGACTGGCGGACGTCCTTCACGCCGGTGATCAGGTAACCCACCTCGCCGACGCCGAGCGCGTCGGCCTTCACCATCTCCGGCGAGATGACGCCGATCTCCAGCAGCTCGTGCACGGCGGCGGTGGACATCATCTTGATCCGGTCGCGGGCGCTGATCCGCCCGTCGATGACCCGGACGTAGGTGACCACGCCCCGGTAGACGTCGTAGACCGAGTCGAAGATCATGGCGCGGGCGGGCGCCTCCGCGTCGCCGACCGGCGGCTTGAACTGCCGGACGATCTCGTCGAGCAGATACGGCACGCCCGCGCCGGTCTTGCCGGAGACCCGGATGCAGTCCGCCGGGTCGCCACCGATGAGGTGCGCGAGTTCCTCGGCGTACTTCTCCGGCTGGGCGGCCGGCAGGTCGATCTTGTTGAGCACCGGGATGACGTGCAGGTCGTTCTCGAGCGCCAGGTAGAGGTTCGCCAGGGTCTGCGCCTCGATGCCCTGGGCGGCGTCGACCAGCAGGATCGCGCCCTCGCAGGCGGCCAGCGACCGGGACACCTCGTAGGTGAAGTCGACGTGGCCGGGGGTGTCGATCATGTTGAGCACGGCGGTCTCGCCGGTCCGGTCACCCTCCCGGATCGTCCAGGGCATCCGGACGGCCTGGCTCTTGATCGTGATGCCGCGCTCGCGCTCGATGTCCATCCGGTCGAGGTACTGCGCACGCATCTGCCGGGGGTCGACCACGCCGGTGAGCTGCAACATCCGGTCGGCCAGGGTCGACTTCCCGTGGTCGATGTGGGCGATGATGCAGAAGTTCCGGATGCGCGCCGGGTCGGTGGAACCAGGAGCGTTCGCGCCGGAATCGAGCGTCGGTGGCACAGCGGTCCGTTCTGGTCGGCTGAACTGAGCGGGCCGGCACGACGCCGGCCCCCTCTATGCTCCCACGTCGCCGCCGCGCGTCCGCTGCGCGGGCGATCCCCGCCGCCGGGACCACCCGCCGGCGTCGTCTCGCCCCCGGTTTCCCGGGCAGCGACGCCCGCTACGCGCGCCGCACCCGGTGCCACCGGCCGGCACCGCTGCGGCCCGGGGTCACTCGGCGGGAGGCTCGACGAAGAGGGCGGCGAGCTTCGGCAGCCGCCGCTTCGCCTCCTCCTCGTCGTCGAAGTCCCAGAAGTCGTCGAGGTCGGGCACCGGCGCCGGCTCCGGGTCCGCCGGCAGTTCGGCGGCGGTGGCCCGCCGGTACGCGTCCCACGGCACCGCCAGCATCTCCGCGGCCGAGAACTCCTCACCGCTGAGCGAGGCGGCCCTGACCTGCGGCAGCCCGGCCAGCGAGTCCGGGTCGGCGACGGCGCGCGCGAAGACCTCACGCCCCTGGGCCATCAGCCAGCCCCGGAAGTGGTGGAAGCCCTCGTCGGAGACGCCACCGTTGATCAGGTAGGCGGCGCCCCAGAGATCGACCCTGTGCGAGGCGGACAACACGCGGGACTGGTGCCGGGCGTACCCCACGATGTCCTCCGGGGCGCGCTCGGCGAGCAGGGCGACGGCCCGCGCGGCGACCGCGTGGGGCTCTCCCCCACCGCCGGCCCGGGCCCGGTCGATCAACTGCCAGAAGTCGTCGGTCCTCATGGCCTGGCAGTCTGGCAGACCGCGCCGCCGCCCCCGCCCCGCCACGGCGACACCCCGGCGGGCGCTGGACGCCCTGGTGGCGCGGCGGGACGCCCGACGGGTGGTGTCGCGCCGAGCGGTGCGGCGGGGCGCGACGCCCGGCAGCATGGGGACGTGTACCCGACGTCCCCGCCGCCCGTGCCCCACCACGCGACCGCCCACCGGCCGGGGTGGGAGACGCTGCCGGCGGCGCTGCGGACCGCCGTCGGCGACCGGCTCGGCGCGCCCGTGGTCGCGGCGCGGGTCGCCGGGGCCGGCTTCACCCGGGGCTTCGCCGCCGTGCTCGCCACCGCCGCCGGGGACCGGGCCTTCGTCAAGGCCGCCGCCACCGCCGAGCATCCGCGACTGGTCGACTGGTACGCGCGGGAGGCCGCGATCCTCGACCGGCTGCCGGACGGGCTGCCGGCGCCCCGCCCCCGGTGGACGCTGCACGAGGCCGGCTGGTTCGTGCTCTGCCTGGACGCCGTCGACGGGCACACACCCCGGCTGCCCTGGGACCCGGCCGAGCTGACCGCGACCCTCAGCGGATACGCCGAGGTCGCCGCCGCGCTGGCCGTCGCCCCCGCCGGGCTGCGCGAACTCGGGCCGCCCCGCCTCGCCGACCTGGCCCGCGACGACATCCTCTGGTGGGGCGAGGTGGCCGCCGGCCGGGAGCCGGCACCGCCGCTGCCCGCGCCGGTCCGGGACCGCCTGCCCGAGCTGGTCGCGCTGGAGTCCCTCCTCCCGGCGTACGCCGCCGACGCGTCCGGTCTGATCCACGGCGACCTGCGGCCGGACAACGTGCTGATCGACGGTGCGGGGCGGGCCTGGTTCTGCGACTGGACGTGGCTCTGCCAGGGGCCGGCCTGGTTCGACCTGGCGACCCTGCTGCTCACCGCGTACGCCGACGGCCTGGACGCCGACGCGCTCTTCGCCCGGCACCCGGGGGCGGCGGGCGCGCCCCCGGACGCGCTGGACGCCACCCTCGCCGCCCTGTCCGGCTACTTCCTCACCACCGCCGCCTCCACGCCGTCGACCGCGTCGCCGCACCTCCCGGCGCACCAGCGGTGGAGCGGCGAGCAGTCGCTCGGCTGGCTCGCCCGCCGGCAGGGCTGGACCTGACCGACGCCACCGGCACGGCCGGGCCGCACGCCGTCCGCCGACGGGATGGGCCCGAGCCGTTTTGGCTCGTCCCGGGCGACCTGGTAGCCTGGCTCTTCGCGCAGCGATGACGCATGCTCGTCGCGCGCGGAAGCAGACCAACCCGAGCTATCAAGACGAGGCTGTCGCGTGGCGAACATCAAGTCCCAGATCAAGCGCAACCGGCAGAACGAGAAGCGCCGGCTGCGTAACAAGTCGGTCAAGTCGTCGCTGAAGACCGCCGTCCGGAAGTTCAACGAGGCCGCTGAGGCCGGTGACGTCGAGAAGGCCACCATCCTCATGCGGGACGCGTCGCGCAAGCTGGACAAGGCGGTCAGCAAGGGCGTGATCCACTCGAACCAGGCCGCGAACCGCAAGTCCGCGATCGCCAAGCGCGTGGTGTCGCTCTCCGCCTGACAAGGCGACCTCAGACCTGACCGGAAGCCCCGGGCACTTCCCGGGGCTTCCGGCTGTCTGCCCGTTTCGCGTACCGCACCGCCACCCGGCCGAGGTCTCCTCCGCCGGGAATTCGTCGTCGCGGCGGCCGAAGGATTCCGGTCGCCGGTTCCCCGTCGGCTCGGCTCGCCGATCGCCGTCCCGAGAGCCGGCGCCCCCTCAGGACACGGGTTGCGTCTCAGGGCAGGGTTCTGCGTCTCAGGGCAGAGTGTGCGTCTCAGTGGCCGGTTCTCAGGGGGCCGGTGCGCGCCGGACGTTCGCGGACGGCTCGCCAGCCCGGTCGTTCGGCCGGGCGGTCGGTGGGACCGTCAGGCGAGTGGATCGCGATCCGTGGGCCGTGGGCCGGGCCCGCCGTTCCGCTCCCCCACCACGTGGCGCGGATCCGGGTGCCCCTGCCGCTCGCGTACGGCCCGCGTGGCGTGCGGCACCGGCGATGCCGCGACGACGACGCCCGGCACGCTGTGCGTGACCCAGTCGACCCTGACTCGCCCGACCGCCGGCTCCATCTGCCGGCGGAAGCGGTCCCGTTCCTGCTCGGGCACGAGAGCGGCGGAGCGGACCACCATCGCGGCCACCATGTCGTTGAGCTTCACCATCGCGGCCACCGTGGCGGGCAGGATGAGCACCGCCCACCAGGTGACCAGTTCGGCGAGGGCGAGCAGCGCGGCGAGCGCGACGGCGCCCTCGAAGAAGAGGAAGCAGAGCACCCCGCCCGGGTTGACGAAGCGCAACCCGAGGACCCGCGCGTAGAGCGGGCGGTAGCGCTCCTCGTCGGCGGGGACCGTGGCCCACGAGCCGCGGGGCGATCCGCTCACCGGGCGGCACCCTGCCGGGCGGCGGCGACCGAGAAGACGGCCCGCTCCAGCGCGTACGCGCGGTCGTCGGAACCGCCCTTGACGGCCGCGTTGCACTCGGCTGCGGCCCGCATCGCCTGGACCAGCCCCTCGGGCGTCCAGCCACGGGCCCGCTGCTGGGCTGACCTGATCTTCCACGCCGGCATGCCGAGCGTGCTCGCCAACTGGTAGGGGTCGCCCCGCCCGGCGGCGGCGACCCGCGCCACGGTGCGTACGCCGTCGGCGATCGCGTCGGCGATCGGCACCGGGTCGACCCCGACGTGCAGCGCCCAGCGCAGCGCCTCCAGCGCCCCCGGCACGTCGCCCACCATGGCGGCGTCGGCGACGGTGAAGCCGGTCACCTCGACCCGCCCCCTGTAGTAGCGCGCGACCGTGTCGGCACCGATCCGGCCGTCGGTGTCGGCCATGAGCTGGGAGCAGGCGGCGGCCAGTTCGCGCAGGTCGTTGCCGACCGCCGCGATGAGCGCCTCGGCGGCGTCGTCGGTGCACTTCCCGCCGGCCCGGCGGATCTCGTCCCGGACGAAGGTCACCCGGTCGCGGTGCCCCTTGAGCTTGGCCGCCGGCACCACCGTCGCGCCGGCCGCCTTCAGCCCGTCGGCGAACGCCTTGCCCTTGGCCGCGCCGAGGTGCAGCACGATCAGCTGCACCTCCGGATCGGGGTTCTTCGCGTACGCCAGCAGGGCCGCCACCAGGTCCTTGCGGGCGTCCTGGCCGCCGCGCAGCACCAGCACGCGTCGCCCGCCGAAGAGCGACGGGCTGAGCATCTCGGCGATCTCGCCGACGACGAGGGCGCCGGCCTGGTATTCGCGGACGTCCACGTCGGGGTCGATGCTGCGGGCCTTCGCCACGGCTTCGGTGACCGCGCGCGTGGCGAGCAGCTCCTCGTCGCCGAGGACGAGCAGAATAGGAGCGAGGCTGGCGGCGGTCACGCCGCCCATATTCGCACGGCCGACGGCCGGATCCAGTCTGCTCATGAGCACTCCGGCGGCGGAGCCCGCACTCAGTGCAAATCCAGACATTTACCTCAGTGCACCGCTAAAGCCGAGAATCGGCATCGATTCCTACGGTCGTCCCGGCGGGGCGCCACGCGTCACCACCCCGAGACCCACCCGCCCGAGCACCGCCGCCACGTCCCCCTCCGTGTCGGTACGCAGCACCCGCGCCCCGCCCCGGGCCAGCCGCCCGAGCACCGCAGGATTGGGATGCCCGTAGCTGTTGCCCGTCCCCACCGGCACGAGGGCGATCCGGGGCCGGACCGCGTCCAGGAAGGCCGGGTCCTGGTAGGCCGAGCCGTGGTGCGCGACCTTCAGCACCTCGGCCCGCAGCCCGCCCGGCGCCGTGTCGTCCAGCAGCGCCCGCTGCTCCTCGGTCTCGGCGTCCCCGGCGAGCAGGATCCGTACGCCGGAGACGGTGGCGAGCAGCATCAGCGAGTTGTTGTTGGGATCCGAGCGGGTGCCGCGCAACGGGTGGGGCGGGCCGACGACGGTGAACTCGACCCCGCCCTCCCGGTACCGCCAGCCGGCCGCACCCGCCACCACGTCGACGGAGTGCGCCGCGGCCTCGGTGCGGACCAGTTCCCGCCCGGCGGCGGGCTCCGACCACTGCGGGGTGAGCACAGCGCCCACCGGCCGGTCCCGGAACACGCCCGCGACGCCGCCGGTGTGGTCGACGTGGAAGTGGCTGACCACCAGCAGCGCGACCTCCCGTACGCCCAGGCGACGCAGGCAGCCGTCCGCCGCCGCCGGGTCCGGCCCGGCGTCGACCACCACCGCCCGGCCGGCCGCCACCGGCAGCACCACGGTGTCGCCCTGGCCGACCGCGCAGGCGGCGACCACCCAGCCGGCCGGGGGCCAGCCGGGGGCGGCGAGCCGCACCGGCAGCGTGCCGACCACCACGGCGACGACCACCACCGCCACCAACCGGCGGACCACCGGGTGCCGGGTGGCCACCAGCAGCGCGACGGTCAGCGCGGCCAGCAGCAGGGCTCCCGTCACCCCGCCCGGCCACGGCAGCGTGCCCGCCGGCAGCCGCGCCCCGTGCCGCGCCACCGTCACCAGCCACCAGGCGGGCCAGCTCGCCAGCCACGCGACGAACTCCGCCCCGGCCGGCCACACCGGCGACACCGCCGCCGCCAGCACGCCGAGCACCGTGGCGGGTGCGATGGCCGGCACCGCGAGCAGGTTCGCCGGGACGGCGACCAGGCTCACCGTGCCCGAGATGCCGGCCACGACCGGGGCGCAGGCGAGCTGGGCGGCCGCCGGCACGGCCAGCGCCTCGGCGAGCCCGGCCGGCACCCCGCGGCGACGCAGCCCGTCGCGCCACCTCGGCGCGAGCAGCAGCAGGCCGCCGGTGGCCAGCACGGAGAGCGCGAAGCCGGCGTCGCCGGCCAACTCCGGGTCGACCAGCACCAGCACGGCCACCCCGGCGGAGAGTGCGGGCAGCGCCGCCCGGGGACGCCCGGCCGCCAACGCCGCCAGCCCGATGGCGCCCATGGTGGCGGCCCGCGCCACGCTCGGCGAGGGACGGACCAGGATGACGAAGCCGACCAGGGCCAGCCCGCAGAGCCCGGCGGCCAGCCAGGGACCGGCGCGCGCCCAACGGGCCAGCAGCAGCACCGCGCCGACGACGATGGCCACGTTGGAACCGGAGACGGCGTTGAGGTGGGTCATGCCGGTGGCGAGAAAGTCCTCCTCCACGGTGGGCGGCAGCCGGCTCGTGTCACCGACCACCAGGCCGGGCAGCAGCCCGCCCTGCTCGTCGGGGAGCGGCACACAGGCGCGTTGCAGACCGGCGCGCAGCGCTCCGGCGGCCCGCTGCGACGACGGTGCCGGGCCGTGCGGTGCGGGCGGGCCTTTCGCGCTCAGCACCGCCGCGGTCAGATCGCCGCCGCGCGGCGCGGCGAGCCGTCCTTCGGCGGTCAGTCGCTGCCCGGGCAGCAGCCCCCGCCAGCCGGGATCGGTGGCGAGGACCAGCACGCGGGCGGGGGTGGCGACCCGCTGCCCGTCCGGGCCGGTGATCCCGGTCAGTTCGGCCGGCACGAGCAGGGTGGCCGGGCGTCCGGCGACGCCGCGTACGGGGCGGGGGTCGTCGCGGACGACCAGGTCGGCGGTGACGACGGCGCGCTCCTCCACGAGGGCCCGGACCGGCCCGGCGTCGCGGACGGACAGCCGGGCGGCGGTCGCCGTCGCACCGCAGAGCACGCCGAGCAGGACGGCGACGGCGATCCAGCCGTACCGCCGGGTCGGGGCGGACGGCTGCCCGAGGACGCCGACCAGGTGCAGCCCGCCCAGCCCTGCCGCGCCGGCAGCCACCGCCGCCAGCAGCAGGGTCCGGCCGACGGTCAGGTGCAGCCCGGCCAACGCGGCGAGCCAGGTGGCCACCGCCAGGCCGGCCAGCCGCAGGTCGATGGCCGCCGCCGCCGGCTCGCCCCCGACGTCGACGCCGGCGGCCCCGGGGCCGGACGGACCTGGCACGACGCGCGCCGTCACACCGTCACCAGGTCCTTGAGCTGCTCGTAGCGGGCGTCGCCGATGCCGTCGACCTGGCGCAGGTCGCCGACCGAGCGGAAGCCGCCCTGCTGGTCGCGGTGGGTGAGGATGCGCTGGGCGAGCACCGGCCCGACGCCCGGCAGCGCGTCGAGCTGCGCCAGCGTCGCGGTGTTGAGGTTGAGCCGGCCGCCGGCGCCGGGCGCGCCCGGGGCGGCCCCGGGCGCCGCCCCGGGCGGGGCTGCCGCGCCCGGCGGTGCGGCGACACCGACCAGGATCAGCTCCCCGTCGGTGACCTTGCGGGCCGGGTTGAGCAGGGCGACGTCCACCCCGGGCAGCGCCCCGCCGGCCGCCTCCACGGCGTCGGCGACCCGGGCCCCGGCCGGCACCCGGACCAGCCCTGGGCGGCGTACTTTTCCGGCGACCGCGACGACCAGCTCTCCGGCGGCGGTGGCGGCCGGCTCCGCGAGGCCCGTCACCGCCGCCCCGGACGCCTCCGCCGTGGCCACCGGGCGGACCGGCTCGGTCTGCGGCCGGGACCGCCAGGCCCAGAAGCCGGCCCCGAGCACCACCAGCACCGCGACGGCGGCCAGCGCCCGCACCCCCCGCCGACCCGGGTCGAACGCCCCCGGCCCGGGCAACCGGGAGGCCGACCCCGGGACGCGGGGCGGCGGATCGGGCTCCGGCAGCGCCGCCGCGCCGGCCGGCGACGCCGGTGTGCGGGGCGGCAGCGCCACGACCGGCTCCGCGACCGGGCCCGGCCGGTCGACGGACGACCCGACGGGCCTCCGATGATCGCCGGACAGCGCGGCCGGCCCCTGACGGTCGACGGACGGATCGGCGGGCCCCCCGGGCCGTTCCAGGGGATCGGCGGGCCCGCCGGGGTGCGCCCGTACGGCGCTCGACGGCCGGCCCGCCACCAGCCGGCGCAGTCGTTCCCGGACCACCGTCTCCTCGTCTTCTGGCACGACGCGAAGCTAGGTCCGCGAGCCCGGGGCGCGCGGCCGGCGGGGGGCCGGCTGTGGATGACGGCGCCGCTTGTGGACAACCGCCTGATCATGCCCGCGATCTGCTAGGGCGGCGAGGAACCGCAGCTCAGCGGGGGTGTAGGGCCCGAAGCCCACCGCCGGCGCGGCGAAGAGGACGCGCATCGGGACCGGGACGGCCCGCCTGCCCCGCCGACGCGCCTTCTGCTGCGCGCCGGCCCGCTCCTCATCGCCGCCGTGCGACTTCCCGGAGTGACAGGAACCTAGATGCCGCGGTTGCCGGCGTCGAGGGCAGCCTGCTCCACCCGCTGGCGGTGGTCCCGCCACCACGGCTCGTCAGCCGGTGGCAGGTTGTCGTTCTTGGGCAGCATCCCGGCCGCGCCGTCGATCAGCTCGCGCACGATGTCGGCGTGGCCGGCGTGCCGTTGTGTCTCGGCGACGACGTGGACCAGGATGTGGTGCAGTGTGACCGCCGCATCGCCCCACCACGGCACCCGGCCGACGTCGTCGAGCGCGAGGGCTTCGATGGTGGTGTCGGCGTGGGAGCTGGCGCGACGGTACAGGGCGACGATCTCCTCGCGGGTCTCGTCCGCGGTCGCCCACATGTCGGCATTGGTCTCGGCGGCGTCGCCGACGTACGGCAGCTCCTGCTCGAACGGCCGGCCGAACACGACGCCGAAGTAGAGGATCTCCATGGCCGCCGCGTGCTTCACCAGACCGAGCAGGTTGGTCGCGGTCCGGGTCAGCGGGCGGCGGACATCGTATTCGCTCAGCCCGTCGAGCTTCCACAGCAGCGAGTCACGGCCGCCCCTCAGATAAGTGTGCAGGTTGTCCTTCATCATCGGGTCACGATGGCATCCGGTCGGGTGTCGACGCTGCCCCGCGTGGTCCACGGAGATCGTGAACGACAGGACGCCCTAGCCGCTGACCGGCGGCCGGCGGTGCACGACGACGCAGGCCAGGCCGGGCCCGGCGTGCGCGGCGACCACCGCGCCGGCCTCCGAGACGTACGAGTCGTGCAGGCGCCCGCCCAGCCGGACCCGCAGCGTCTCCAGTAGCGCCTCGGCCCGCTGCGGCGCGGCGAGATGGTGCACGGCCAGGTCGACCTCGGCGTCGCCGGCGGCTTCTACCGCCAGGTCGACCAGCCGCGCCACGCCCCGGCTGGCGGTACGCACCTTGTCCTTGAGCACGATCGCGCCGTCCGGCATGTGCATGATCGGCTTGACCGACAGGGCGGTGCCGAGCAGCGCCTCGGCGGCGCCGATCCGGCCACCCCGGCGGAGGAACTCCAGCGTGTCGACGTAGAACCAGATGCTGGTACGGGCGATGGCGTCGACCGCGGCGTCGCGTACCGCCGGCAGGTCCTCGCCCCGCTCGGCGGCCGTGGCGGCGGCGACGGCAGGGAAGCCGAGGCCCATGCCGGTCGAGCGGCTGTCGACCACGGCGACCCGGTCGTCGAAGCCGGCGGCGGCCAGCCGGGCGGCCTCGACGGTGCCGGAGAGCCCGGCCGACAGGTGCACCGAGACGATCCCGTCGGCGCCGGCGTCGAACAGCTCGCGGTAGGTCCGGGCGAACTGCTCCGGCGCGGGGCGGGAGGTGCTCACCGAGACACGCCGGCCGCCGAGCGCCCGGGTGGCGTCGGCGGGGGTGGTCTCCACCCCCTCCAGCCCTTCGGCGCCGTTGAGCACGACGGTCAGCGGCACCACCGTCAGCCGGTGGGCGCGCAGCACTTCGGGCGGGAGGTAGGCGGTGGAGTCGGTGACGACCGCGACGGGCATGCCCGGCACGCTAGCCCATGTCGCCGGGGAACGCCCGGGTCAGACGGCCTCGGTGGCCGGGACGGTGATCAGGCCGACGTTGTGGGCGCGCAGGTGCCAGCCCCGGGTGTCGTCGTGGCGCAGCTCGGTCCAGTGGCAGTTCTGCAACGCGCCGATGGTGCGCAGGACGGCGTGCTCCCAGCCGAGCAGGTGACCGCACCCCTGCCGGGCCGCGCCGCCGTGGGTGGCCACCACCACGGTGCCGCCGGGCACGGCGTCGGCGGCGTCGGACAGTGCCGCGCCGACCCGCTTGCCGAGGTCGTCGAGGGTCTCGATGCCGGCGCCCGGGTCCGGGTCGCCGGCCCGCCAGCGGGCGAACTCGGCGGGGTGACGCTCGGCGGCCTCGGTGAGGGCGAGCCCCTGCCACAACCCGAAGTGCCGTTCCCGCAGCCGCGGGTCGGTGCGCACCGGCAGCCCGGTCAGCGCGGCCAACGCGCCGGCGGTGTCCGCCGCGCGGCTCAGGTCGCTGGCCACGATGGCGTCCGGACTCAGCCCGGCCAGCAGGGGCGCCGCGGTGCGGGCCTGCTCGCGGCCGAGGTCGTTCAGCGGTACGTCGGTCTGCCCCTGGACCCGGCTGGCGGCGTTCCAGTCGGTGTTGCCGTGCCGCCAGATGATCAGGCGGGTCATTCCGTGCTGGTGGAGCCGGTGCCGGACTCCGCGTCGACGAGGTCGCGGTCGACGAACGGGATCGTCGGGCAGTCCTTCCAGAGCCGGTCGAGGGCGTAGAACTCGCGCTCCTCGGTGTGCTGGACGTGCACCACGATGTCGACGTAGTCGAGCAGCACCCACCGGCCGCCCCGCTCGCCCTCGCGCCGGACCGGCTTGGCCTTCTCCGGCAGCTCGAGCAGCCGCTCCTCGATGGCATCGACGATGGCGAGCACCTGACGCTCGTTGGGAGCCGCGGCGAGCAGGAACGCGTCGGTGATGGCGAGTTGGTCGCCCACGTCGATGATGACGATGTCCTGCGCCTTCTTGTCGGCCGCGGCCTGGGCGGCGGCGAGAGCCAACTCGTGGGCGCGTTCGGAAATTGTCACCGTTCTCCTTCGATCAACCGTGCGATCCTCCAAGCGTCTCATACCCGGCGGAATCCCGACTCGTCAGTTCTGGCGCGTTACCCGCCCGAAACGCCCCTGACCGGGGCGAATCACTGCTGGTAGAGGCGTCGCTTGGCGATGTACTGCACCACACCGTCCGGCACCAGGTACCAGACCGGCTCCCCCCGGGCGACCCGGGCCCGGCAGTCCGTCGACGAGATCGCCATGGCCGGGACCTGCACCAGGCTCACCGTGTCGGCCGGCAGGTGCGCGTCGGTCAGCTCGAAGCCCGGCCGGGTCACCCCGATGAAGTGGGCCAGCTCGAAGATCTCGTCCAGGTCCTTCCAGGAGAGGATCCGCTCCAGCGCGTCCGCGCCCGTGATGAAGAACAGCTGCACCTTCGCGCCGTACTCGGCGTGCAGGTCGCGCAGCGTGTCGACGGTGTAGGTGGGCCCGCCCCGGTCGATGTCGACCCGGCTGACCTGGAAACGCGGGTTGGAGGCGGTGGCGATGACCGTCATCAGGTAGCGGTCCTCGGCGGGGCTGACCGGCTCGTCCGCCTTCTGCCACGGTTTGCCGGTGGGGACGAAGACGACCTCGTCCAGCCCGAACCGGTCCGCCACCTCGCTGGCCGCGACGAGGTGCCCGTGGTGAATCGGGTCGAAGGTGCCGCCCATGATCCCGACCCGCCGGATGTCTGCCTCCACCCCGCGATCCTAGGCCGGGCGGAACGGGCGGCTCCCCGGGGCCGCCGGTCCGTCCCGCCCGGCGGGCGGCGTCAGGCCGCCGCCGCGGCGACCGCCGTCCGGGCGACCAGGGCGCGGCGCAGGTCGTCGTCGGCGTCGCTGACGACCCGGCGCAGGCCGGGGGTGACGTCGTCGCGGGCCAGCAGCGCCGCGGCCGCCTCCCGGGTGGGCTGCGCCACGGCGTAGCGGGGGAAGGCCAGGTCTGCCACCTCGTCGGCCACCAAGGGCGTACGCGACCGCGCGGCGGCCGGCATGTCGGCGAAGTAGCGCGCCACGTAGCCGGCGGTCAGGTCTGCCTGTTCTGGCTGCCAGAACCCCTCGGCGGTCGCCTCGACCAGCCGGTTGGACAGCTCGGTGTTCGACACGACGATCTCCCACGCGGCCCGCTTGGCGGCGGGGTCGGGCAGCGCGGCGCGGCAGCGGGCGGCCCGCTCGGCACCCGTGGCGCTCCGGTCGGCAGCGGCCTCGGCGGCGATCTCCGTGGCGCCGGCCGCGCCGAGCACCACCAGCCGCAGCAGCAGCGCCCAGCGCAGCTCGGCGTCGACCGCCAGCCCCGGCGGGACGTCGCGGCCCGCGAGCCAGCCGGCCAGCCGGTCGGCGTCGGTGCTGGCGGCGAGCCAGCCCCGGGCGGCCGCGAGCTGGAGCGACCCGCCGGCCGGGGTGCCGTCGAGCAGTTTCCGGCAGGCGCCGGCGACCTGCGCCAGGGCGGCCTGGCGGGCGGGCGGGTCGAGGTAGCGGTCGACCAGCGGGCGACTGAGCGTGAGCACGTCCTCGGCGATGATCACCTCGGTCTCGGTGGGGAGGGCGGCGGCGACCAGGGCGACCAGGCCGGCCACCGGACGCTCCCCGTCGGTGGCGGCGTCCAGCGCCTCGCTCCAGAGCAACGCCCGGGCCAGCGGGTCCGCCAGGCCGGGCAGCACCAGCGGCACGGCGTCCGCCGACGCGGGGTCGAGTCGGATCTTGGCGAACGTCAGGTCGCCGTCGTTGGGCAGCAGCAGCCGGGCCGCCGGCTCGCCGGCCAGCTCCGTGAGCACCGTCCGGCCGCCGTCGGCGTCCGGGTCGAGGTCGACCTCCGTACGGACGACCGTGCCGTCGGCGGCGTACCGGCCGACACCGATCCGGTGCGGGCGCAGCACCGGGTACGGCCCCGGGGCCGTCTGCCCGATCGCCACCTCGGTGTAGCGGCCGTCCGCGTCGACGGTGACCTCGGCGCGCAGCGTGTCGACCTGCGCCGTACGCAGCCAGCGCTGCGCCCAGCCGGACAGGTCGCGCCCGCTGGCGTCGGCGAGGCTGCCGAGCAGGTCGGCCAGGGTGGCGTTGCCGAACCGGTGCCTCGCGAAGTGGGTGTTGAGGCCGGCGAGGAAGGTGTCGTCGCCGAGCCAGGCGACGAGCTGCCGCAGCACGCTGGCGCCCTTGGCGTACGAGATGCCGTCGAAGTTGAGCAGCCCCTCGGCGGCGTCGGCGACCTCCTCGGGGGCCACGGGGTGGGTGGAGGGGCGCTGGTCGGCCGCGTAGCCCCAGGCCTTGCGGCGCAGGGCGAAGGTCGTCCAGGCCCGCGCGAAGCGGGTCGCCTCGGCGGTCACCCGGGTGCCGAGGTACTCCGCGAAGGACTCGTTCAACCACAGGTCGTCCCACCAGCGCATGGTGACCAGGTCGCCGAACCACATGTGCGCCATCTCGTGGGCGATGGTGGTGGCGCGCCGCTCCCGCTCGGTGTCGGTGACCGCGGAGCGGAAGACGTAGTCGTCACGGAGGGCGACGAGGCCCGGATTCTCCATCGCGCCGAGGTTGAACTCCGGCACGAACGCCTGGTCGTACTTGCCGAACGGGTATCGCTCGGCGAAGAGCTGGTGGAACCGGTCGAGGCACTGCCTCGTGACCGTGAGGATCTCCTCGGCTTCGGCGTCCAGGTGCGCGGCCAGCGAGCGTCGGCAGTAGACGCCGAGCGGGATGCCGTCGTGCTCGCCGCGCCGTACGTGCCAGGGGCCGGCGATCAGCGAGACGAGGTACGTGGCCAGCGGGGCGGTCGGGGCGAACTCCCAGCGGCCGGGGCGCGGGTTGGCGGCGAGCTGGCCGTTGGCCGCGACGACCCAGTGCGGCGGGGCGGTGACCGACAGGGTGACCGGGGCCTTCAGGTCGGGCTGGTCGAAGGCCGCGAAGAGGCGCTGCGCGTTGTCCAGGAAGGACATCGCGTAGAGGTAGGTCTCGCCGTCGGTCGGGTCGACGAAGCGGTGCATGCCCTCGCCGGTGTTCGAGTACGCCATCTCGGCGGAGACGGTGAGCGTGTTGGTCTCGGCGAGCCCGGTCAGCGACAGCCGGTTGTCGACGAGCGTGGACGCCTCGACGTCGCGGCCGTCGAGGCGTACCGCCAGCAGTTTCGCGGGTTGGACCTCGACGAAGGTCTCCGCGCCGGGGATGGCCCGGAAGCGGATGGTGACGTCGGAGCGGAACCGCTCGCCGTCACCGGTCAGGTCGAGATCCACCTGATAGGACTCGACCGTGATCGCCGCGCCACGCGCGGTCGCCTCTACACGGGTCAGGCTCGGCATCCGCCTATCCTGCCCGATGGGGAACCGTACGTGTCTCCCCCATGACCCGGTGGCACTGGAGGAATGAACGATGGCTTCGCACCCCAAGGGCGACTTCGACCACTCGCGGGCGGTCTGGCAGCGGGCTGAGGGTGACACCTCCGAGAGCGCCGTCGAGGTGGCCTTCGTCGACGACCTCATCGGCATGCGCAACTCCGCCGAGCCGGACGGTCCCGTCCTGGTCTTCACCCAGGCCGAGTGGGACGCCTTCGTCGCCGGCGCCCAGGACGGCGAGTTCGACCTGGACTGACGGCGGGGCCCGTCCCGCGTGGACGCGCGGGGGACGGGCGCCGCCCCGGCTCGGCAACGCCGCCAAGCTACCCGCGCCCGGAGCGCCGAGGCGATGACACACCGCCGAAGTCTCCAGCTAGTCGCCGTCGCCCCAGCCGAGCCCGCCCGGCCCCGGGGCGTGATGGAAGCCGGGATGACCGGCCACGTCGGCGCAGCGCTCGCCGTCCGGGCCGGACGCGCCGCAGAACAGCCGCTCGGCGCGCTGCCAGGCGTCGGCCGGCGACAGCGCCGACGCGCCCAGGGCCAGCTCGGGTCGCAGCAGGCTCAGCGCCTCCGCGTAGCCCACGGCGAGTTCCCGGGCCGACTCCGGGTCGGGCGCGGTGAAGCCGAGGTGCAGGGTGAAGAACCGGCCCGGCCGTGCCGGGCGGCGGGCCGCAGCGATCAACGACGCGTCCTCCCGTGCCGCGCCGAGCCCCTCCAGTGCCCGTCGTTGCCGCCAGTACGGCGGCCTGTTGTCGCGCATGCGCCCTCCCGTGAGGATCGGGCGCCCACCACGCTGCGGGTGGCCGCCCGCGTTCCCGCCCGGCTGCCTGTCGTCGGCACGCCGTCGGCGGCCCGAACGGACCGCTTCCCCGAGCCAACCAGCTTCCCCGGGCTCCTGGGAGGGGCCAGCAGCCGCCATGCCTGCTGGCCCCCTCCCCTCACGTTCCGCCGCCCGCCCCGGCCGTGCGCCGGGGTTCAGTCACGGCGGCCTGGGTAGACGCAAGGACACGGACAGGACCCGGCCGGCAACGGCCGCCACGCCGGCCAGGAGGCACCATGGCGACCATCCCCACGGAGCGCAGCCCGGACAGTTCGGTGGCGTTCCTGCGCGAGGGCTACCGCTTCGTCGGCCGGCGCTGCGACCGGCACGGCACCGACATCTTCCAGGCTCGGCTGCTGCTGGAGCCCACCATCTGCCTGCGCGGCCGGCCGGCGGCGGAGCTGTTCTACGACACCGAGCGCTTCGTCCGAGCCGGCGCGATGCCGAAGCGGGCGCAGCGCACCCTCACCGGCCGCGGCGGCGTGCAGGGCCTCGACGGGGCGGAGCACGCCGACCGCAAGGCCATGTTCATGTCGATCATGACGCCGGCCGCGGTCCGGCACCTCGCGCAGCTCTTCGACGACGAGTGGCGGGCCCGCGTGCCGACCTGGGAGTCGGGCGCGCCGGTGGTGCTGTACGACGAGGTCGGCAGGATGCTGACCCGCGCGGTCTGCGCCTGGGCGGGCGTGCCGCTGGCCGACGCCGAGGTGGACCGGCGCGCCGCCGAGCTGCACGCGATGATCGAGGGGCCGGCGGCGCTCGGCCCCCGGCACTGGCGTGGCCTCTGGGGCCGCCGCCGGGGCGAACGCTGGGTCGGCCGGCTCGTCGACGGGGCGCGCGCCGGCACGCTCCCGACCCCCGACGGCAGCGCGCTGCGGGTGATCGCCGAGCACCGCGACGCCCACGGCCGGCTGCTCCCCCGCCGGATCGCGGCCGTCGAACTGCTCAACGTGCTGCGCCCCACGGTCGCCGTCGACCGTTTCGTCGTCTTCGCCGCGCTGGCCCTGCACGACCACCCGGCCTGGCGGCAGCGGGTCCGCGAGAGCGACGAGGCCACCGAGAGCTTCGTGCAGGAGGTACGCCGCTACTACCCGTTCTTCCCGATGGCCGCCGCCCGGGTCCGCCGCTCGTTCGACTGGCGGGGCTACCACTTCCCGCGCGGCCGGCGGGTGCTGCTCGACCTGTACGGCACCAACCACCACCGGGCGCTCTGGCCCGAACCGGAACGGTTCCGGCCGGAGCGCTTCACCGGCTGGCGGGGCGACCCATTCGCCCTCGTACCGCAGGGCGGCGGCGAGCACCTGAGCGGTCACCGCTGCGCCGGGGAGTGGCTCACGATCGAGCTGATGAAGCGGTCGGTGACGAACCTGACCACGACGATGCGGTACGACGTGCCACCGCAGGACCTGGCGCTGAGCCTGCGTTCGATGCCGGCGCTGCCGCCGAGCGGGTTCCTGATCACCAACGTCCGCCGTACGGCCTGAACGCGGCGCCGCCCCGGGACCTGGCGTCCCCGGGGCGGCGCGGTCGCGGCGGGCTCAGGCCGGGTGCAGGACGCTGCGCAGGCAGCCGTCCTCCTTCTTCTCGAACATCTCGTAGCCCCGCGCCCCCTGCTCCAGCGGCATCGGGTGGGTGGCCAGGTAACCCGGGTCGATCTCGCCGGCCGCGATGCGGTCCAGCAGCATCGGGATGTAGCGCTGGGCGTGCATCTGCCCCATCCGCAGCACCAGCGCCTTGTTCATCGCCGCGCCGAGCGGGAACTTGTCCACCAGCCCGGCGTAGACGCCGACGATGCTCACCGTCCCACCCTTGCGGCAGGCCATGATCGCCTGCCGTACGGAGGTGGGGCGGTCGGTCTGCATCCGGGCGGTCTGCTTCGCCTTGTCGTACGCGTACACCGGGCCGACGTCGTGCGACTCCATGCCGACCGCCTCGATGCACGCGTCCGGCCCCCGCCCGGCGGTCATCTCCCGCAACGCCTCCAGCACGTCGGTCTCGGCGTAGTTGACCGTCTCCACGCCGAGCCGGTCGGCGGCGGTGGCGAGCCGCTCCGGCAGCCGGTCGATCACGATCACCCGCTCGGCGCCGAGGAGTTGCGCCGAGCGGGCCGCCATCTGGCCGACCCCGCCCGCGCCCCAGACGGCGACCACCTCGCCGCCCTTCAGCGCGCAGAAGTCGGCGGCCATCCAGCCGGTGGGCATCGCGTCGGAGGCGAACACCACCGAGTCGTCGGGCACCCCGTCGGGCACCGTGAACGCCCCGACGTCGCCGAAGGGCACCCGGACGTACTCGGCGTGGCTGCCGGAGTAGCCCCCGGCGGCGTGCGAGTAGCCGAGGATGCCGGCCGGCGAGTGGCCCCAGAGCTTCTCGGTGAAGACCGGTTGCGGGTTGGAGTTGTCGCAGAGCGAGTACTGCTCGGTGCGGCAGTACCAGCAGCCGCCGCAGGCCACCACCGAGCCGACCACGACGCGGTCGCCGACGCGCAGCCGTCGTACGCCCGGGCCGGTCTCCACGACCTCGCCCATGAACTCGTGGCCGAGGACGTCGCCCTCCCGCATGGCCGGGAGGAAGCCGTTGATCAGGTGCAGGTCGGAGCCGCAGACGCTGCTGGCGCCGACCTTGACGATGATGTCGCCCTCGGCACGGATCCGCGGCTCCGGCACGTCGCGCACGGCCAGCTTGCCGACGCCTTCCCAGCAGAGCGCCCTCACGCCCGTCCTCCCGTCGTCAGCTTCTCGCGCACCTTGTCGGTCGCCTTCTCCTGGGCCGCGCTGCGCCCGGACGGGTCGCGCCGGGTGTCGATCACCTGCCCGCACTCCACCAGCGCCTTCACCCGGCGCAGCGCGTCGCGCAGCCCCAGGTCGGGGTCGTCGCCGCCGAGGAGTCCGAAGGCGCGGCGCAGCGGCCCGGAGCGCCACCGCAGCTCGGCGCGGACCTCCGTGCCCCGGTCCTGGGGCGCCGGGGTCAGCTCGACCGTGCCCTCCTGCTCGGGCCCGTCGACGACCCGCCAGCGCAGCCGTCCGGGCCCCACCACGGTGATCTCGGCCCGCCACTCGGTGCCCCCACCGGCCGGGTCCCGCGCCACGCAGCGCCACCGGTCGCCGTCGAGCTGCTCCAGGGTCGCCCACTCGGCCAGCGCGCGGTCCATCCGTTCCCGGTCGGTCCAGAAGCCGATCACCGCCTCCACCGGCCGGTCGATCGTCACCCCGCGCCGCACCACGTACCAGCCGTCGCGGCGCTCGGGCTGGCGTCGGTGTCGCCGGCGGGCCACCGCCCGGCCGACACCGAGCACGGTGACCGTGGTGGCGCCGAGCAGCGCCCACCTCGTTCCGTTGCTGGTCATCACGTCTCCTCCGCCCGGGTGCCCCGGGGATGGACCACCCGCACCGGTTTCGCTACCCGGACCCGCCCGACCGAAACGACGTACCGGTTTGGCCGTCCGAGAACCGGGCACCTGCTGCGGGCACCCACCACCACCGGGAGGCACCGTGTCCTTCGACGCCAGCGAGTACGGCCGGCACGCCGCGGACGTCTACGACGAGACGTACGCGCACCTGACACCGGACGCGGCGGTGGAGCGCCTCGCCGCGCTGGCCGACGGCGGCCCGGTGTGCGAGTTCGGCCTCGGCACCGGTCGGCTCGCCCTGCCGCTGGTCGCGCGGGGACTGACCGTCGCCGGTGTCGAGGGCTCCCCGGAGATGGCCGCCGGGCTGCGCGCCAAACCCGGCGGGGACGCGGTCGAGGTGGCCGTCGGCGACTTCGCCGAGACCCGGGTGCCCGGCGAGTTCGCCCTGGTGGTGCTCGCGTTCAACACGATCTTCGCGTTGCCGGACCAGGCCGCCCAGGTGGCCTGCTTCCGCAACGCCGCCGCCCACCTGCGCCCCGGTGGCCGGTTCGTCGTCGAGGCGTGGGTGCCCGATCCGGGCGCCTTCCGCGCGGGCGGCGCGCTGCGGCCGGTGCGGGTGGCGGAGGACGTGGTGCTGCTCGAGGCGGCCCTGCTGCACCCCGCCGAGCAGCGGATGACCACCACGAAGGTCCGCTTCACCAACGGCGGGGTGCACCTGCTGCCGGCCAACCACCGCTACGCCTGGCCGGCGGAGCTGGACCTCATGGCCGAGCTGGCCGGGCTGCGCCGCGAGCACCGGTGGGAGGACTGGACCGGCCGGCCGTTCACCGACCACAGCCGCGAGCACGTCTCCGTCTACCGCCGCCCGGAGCAGGCGTGAGCGCCCCGGCCCGCCCGGCCGGCGCCGCTCCCGGCGGCGACCGCCACGGCACCGTCGCGCCGACGGCGGGGGGCGCCGGGCACCGGCTTCCCATGGCGTACGTGCTGCCGCTGCGCTGGAGCGACGACGCCGAGCTGGCCGGGCTGACCGGGTACCTGCGCCGGCTGAGCACCCTGGTGGACGTGACCGTGGTCGACGGGTCGCCGCCGGAGCTGTTCGCCCGCCACGGCGAGGCGTGGCGCGGCCTGGTGCGGCACCTGCGGCCCGATCCCGCCCTGCGCGGCGTCAACGGCAAGGTGACCGGGGTCCTCACCGGCGTCGGCGCGGCCCGGCACGAGCACGTGGTGATCGCCGACGACGACGTCCGGTACGACGAGGCGGGGCTGCGCGCCGTGCACCGGCTGCTGGACCGGGTGGACCTGGTCCGCCCGCAGAACTACTTCGACCCGCTGCCCTGGCACGCCTGGTGGGACACCGGGCGCACCCTGCTCAACCGGGCACTCGGCGCCGACTACCCCGGCACCCTGGCGGTACGCCGTAGCACCTTCCTCGCCATGGGCGGGTACGACCCGGACGTGCTCTTCGAGAACCTGGAGCTGATCCGCACCGTGCGCGCGTACGGGGGCACCGAGGCGGCACCCGCCTGGCTGCACGTACGCCGGCTCCCGCCCGACACCGCCCACTTCCTGGGCCAGCGGGTCCGCCAGGCGTACGACGATCTGGCCCAGCCGGTCCGCCTGGTGACCTCGCTCGCGGTCCTGCCGGCGCTGGCGGCGGCGGTCGCGAGGCGGCGACCGGGGCTGCTGCTCGGGGCGGCCGCGACCACGGTGGCGCTGGCCGAGGCCGGCCGGCGCCGGGGCGCGGGCACCACGGTCTTCCCGCCGGCCACCGCGCTGGCGGCCCCGCTCTGGCTGCTGGAACGCGGCGTCTGCAGCTGGCTCGCCGTCGGCCGCCGGCTGCTCCTCGGCGGGGTCCGCTACGCCGGCGGCCGGGTGCGCCGCGCCGCCCACTTCGAACGCACCCTCCGCCGCCACCTGCGCTGACTCCCCGCGCCCGCCCCCACGGCGGTACGCGCCCGGCACGCACACGACAGCTCGCGGCCACTCCCCGGACGGTGCTCCGGGAGTGGCCGCGAGCTGCGGCGTGCGGTGACCGGGCTGGTCAGTACCGCACCTGTTCGCGGGACTGCTGTGCCTGGTCCTTCACGTCGTGCGCGGCCGAACGGGTGTCGTCCTTGACGGCGTGCACCGCGTCCTGGGCGGTGGACCGGACGGACTCGGTGGCGTGCTGCGCCGGCTCGCGCAGCTCCTCCTTCAGCTCGTTGGCGACCTCGCCCAGCTTCTCCTTCACCACCCCGGCGTGCTCGCCGGCCTTCTCCTTCACCTGCGACGCCATCTGCTGCTCACGGCTGGTCGCCGGGATCAGCGAGGACGCGAGCCAGCCGACGCCGAAGGCGATCAGGCCCGCGGCCAGCGGGTTGCCCTCGGACTTCTGCCGGATCACCTGCGGCGCGCGCTGCGCGGCGTCGCTGACGCTCGACGCGGCCGAGTGGGCCTTGTCGCTGACCGTCGAGGCGGCCGAGTGGGCCTTGTCGCTCACCGTGGAGGCCGCCGAGGATGCCTGGCCGCCCACCGCGTGGGCGCCGTGCTTGGTGCTGTGACCCAGGTCGGAAGCGGTTCCCATCACCTTGTCCCTCACATTCTGCAGTGCGTTGCGGGCCCGCTGCTTGCGGTCGTCGACGATGCGGGCGGGGCTGACCTTGTACGCCAGCGCGTCCACGTCGGAACTCAGGTTGTTCCGGGTGGCTTCGATCTCCCGGCGGATCTGGTCCGGGTCGGTGCTCATCGGGTGACCTCCTGCGGGTGGGGCTTGAGCGCGTCGGGGATGCGCTGCACGCTGTCGTTGGTCTGCTTGAGGCCGCGGATGTGCTCCGCGCTCTTCTTGGCCTTGGAGTAGAGGACCGCGGCGATCGCGCCCCAGATGACGGCCACGATCAGCGCCGCCCAGCCGGCGTCCATCACGTTGGACAGCCCGGCCCAGAGGGCCAGTGAGAGGAAGAGGGCCACCATGTAGCCGCCGAAGCCGGCGCCGCCGAAGAAGCCGGCGGTCTTGCCCGCCTTCTTGCCCTCCTGGCGGATCTCGGCCTTGGCCAGTTCGACCTCCTGCCGCATCAGCGTGGACAGGTCGCTGGTCACCTGGCGCATCAGCTCACCGATCGAGCTGCCCCGGACCTCGTCCGCGTCGTGGGGCTGGTAGCCGGAGTCCAGCCCCGGCCCCTGCGTCGGCATGCTCATGCCGCCGCCTCCCTTCGGGTGATTCGTGGGCTCACGGACGGGTGGTCCCGGTCGACGGGACGCCCGGCAGCGGGTCGGTCTGGCTCACCGGCGGCAGCGGCTGGCCCACGCCACCGGCGGGGTCGGCGTAGCTGGTGGTGGTCTGCGGGTCGGCGTACGCGCCCGGGGTCGGGTCGAGGTAGCCGCCCGGCGGCACGGCGTCCGGCACGGCACGCGGGGCCGGCGGGGTCGGGATGACCGCGGTCTGCTCGGGGTCGTAGCCGGCACCCGAGTCGTACGCGCGGTGGCCGTTGCCGCTCTGGCCGTCGCCCGCGGCGGAGATGTTCTTGGTCAGCCGGCCGGCGAGCACACCCAGCACGGCGGCGCCGACCAGGAAGGTGCCCGGGTTGCGACGCGCGTAGTCACGCACCTCGGCGATGATGTCGCCGGGCTCGCGCTGCTCCAGCCAGCCGGCCACGCCGTGCACGCGGTCGGCGGCCTGGCGGGCGATCTCGCTCACCGGACCGGCCTGGCCGCCCTGCTCGGCCATCGAGCGCATCTCGTCGGCCAGCGAGCGGAGCCCACCGGCGGCACGCCGCTGCTGCTCCCCGGTCTGGCTGGCGAGCTGGCTGCGGGCCTCGCCGTAGAGGTTGCGCGCCTGGCGCTTCGCCTCGACGGCGACCTCCCGGCCCTGCTCCTTGGCGGTCTCGGCGACGGCGCCGCCGGCCTGCTTGGCCTCCGAGCCGACGTGGCGGGCCTGCTCGCGGACACCGCTGCCGTTGGTGGGCTCGTGCCCGTACGTGGAGGGCGTGGGTGACAGATCGTAGGTCATGATTTCCCTTCCGCTCGGAAAGTCTTCGCGGGTGTGTGCTGGGGGGGGGTGCGCCGGCTCGTTCCTGCCGTCGCATCTCTTGACCTACCCTGCGTCGCCGGTTCCATACCTCCTTCGTGACTTTCCCTGCGGGGCGCCGCGGGGCCGCTACAAAATGGAGGATCGTCGGTCCGGGTGTCGGATCCGTCACGAACAGTGAGGTCGGCTCCTCGCTGCCGGTGCCGCGGGCAGGGCGTTCCGCGGGTCCACGGAGGTGAATCGATGGCACGGAACGCACGCGGCGGCCCCCGGGGGCCGAAGCCGCGGGTGCAACTCGCCGCCGTGGCGGTGGCCGGTGTCTTCGCCCTGATCGGGGTGCTCGGGTTCATCCCCGGCATCACCACGGGCTACGGCGACATGACGTTCGCCGGCCACCACTCCGAGGCCCGGCTGCTCGGCCTGTTCCAGGTGTCGATCCTGCACAACGCCCTGCACCTGGGCTTCGGCCTGGCCGGCCTGGTGATGGCCCGCAGCGTCGCCGGGGCCCGGGTCTTCCTCGCCGGCGGCGGCGCCCTGTACCTCGGCCTGTGGCTGTACGGCTTCGCGATCGACCGGGAGAGCGCGGCGAACTTCATCCCCGTCAACGACGCCGACAACTGGCTGCACCTCGTCCTCGGCTTCGGCATGCTCGCGCTCGGGCTGCTGCTCTCCAACCAGGTGGGTACGGGCACCCGGCCGGACGCCCCCTTCGACCGGCCCTGATCCCTCGCCGCGCGGCGGCGTTTGTCCTCCCTGCCCCTGGGGCAGGGAGATGCCGGTATCCGTCGACGAGGAGGTCGTCATGCCGAGGTGGCTGCGGGACCACGCGTTGACCGTGGCGATGTTCGGGGCGTTCCTGGTCTTCCTCGTGCTGCAGAGCGTGTTCGGCTGGCAGACGCACAACGAGGAGCTGGCCGAGTTCGGGGCCGCGCCGACGAGCTGGCCGGCGTACCTGCGCAGCGGGCACTTCATGGAGTCGGTCTTCGAGAACTGGGAGTCGGAGTTCCTCCAGATGGGCGGCTACGTCCTGCTCACCGCGTACCTGGTGCAGCGCGGCTCGGCGGAGTCGAAGCCGGTCGGACAGACCGACCGGCCCGAGGACGACGAGCGGCGGGCCACCGCGGACTCCCCCTGGCCGGTACGCGCCGGCGGGCTGCCCCTGGTGGTCTACCGCAACAGCCTCTCCATCGCGCTGCTACTGATCTTCGCCGGCTCGTTCGTCGGCCACCTGCTCGGCGGGACCGCCGCGTACAACGAGCAGCAGGCGTTGCAGAGCGGGGCGCCGCCGATCGGGGCGTGGGAGTTCCTCGGCACCAGCGAGTTCTGGTTCCAGTCGATGCAGAACTGGCAGAGCGAGTTCCTCGCGGTCGGCACGCTCATCGTGCTGAGCATCTTCCTGCGTCAGCACGCGTCGCCGGAGTCGAAGCCGGTCACCGCCGCGCACGCCCACACCGGCGACTGACGGCCCGACGGTCGTCAGGCCGGCACACGCAGCCGCTTGGCGAAGCAGACGCTGTACGGGTTGCCGACGTACCGGCCGTAGACCGGGATGGGCTCGTACCCGCTGGAGGTGTAGAGCCCGATCGCGGCCGGCAGGTACGTGCCGGTCTCCAGGCGGAGGACCGCGTGCCCCTGCTGGAAGGCCAGATCCTCCAGGGCCGCCAGCAGTTGCCGGGCGACGCCCCTCCCCCGGTACGCCGGCCGGACGTACATCCGCTTCACCTCGCCGGTGCCGTCGTCGAGTGCCTGGATCCCACCGCAGGCGACCGCCCGCCCGTCGGCGACCACCACCAGATAGCGGATGTCGTCGTGGGTGACGGTCGCCTGCCCGTCCAGCCCGCCGTCGGCCACCCGCAGCTCGCGCTGCTGCGCGGCCACCAGGACGTCGATCTCCGGATCGGTGGCGGGGCGTGACTCGATCAGCATCAGGCCACGCTAGGCGGCGGGGATTTCGGGCAGGTTGCCGACAGCCGACCCGCTCGCGGAGCGCGCGGAGCTATCCGGCGTCGTCCCGCGCGGCGGCGTGCGACGACCCGATCCCGGGGGACGCGACCGTCCCGCCGGCGGGGCCTGTCTCCCGGGCGGGGCCGGCGTCGTCGAAGCCGTCCCCCTCCGACGGGTCGACGTCGTCCGAGACGTCGGCGTCGGTGCCCTCGACCTCGTCCTCCGGGCGCTGCCGGCGGGCCTTGCGGGCGGCAAGGCGCTCGGCGGCCGAGGCCCGGCTGGACTTCTCCTCGAGCCGGACGTCGGTGCCCCGGTTGCCCGGGACGAAGTCGGCGCCCGCGTAGAGGGTGGGCTGCCAGTCGAACTCCCGCTCGCCGATGCGGACCAGGTCGCCCGGCTCCGCACCGGCCTTGCCCAGCTTCTCCTCGACGCCCAGCCGGGCCAGCCGGTCGGCCAGGTAGCCGACGGCCTCGTCGTTGTCGAAGTTCGTCTGCCGCACCCACCGCTCGGGGCGGACGCCGCGCACGACCCAGGCGCCGTCCGGCGCGGCCTCGATGGTGAAGCCCACGTCGTCGACGGCCCGGGGCCGGATCACGATCCGCGTCGCCTCGGCGGGCGGCGCGGCCCTGCGCCCCTGCTCCACCAGCTCCGCCATGGCGTACATGAGCTCCTTGAGCCCCTCCCGGGTCGCCGCGGAGACCTCGAACACCCGGAAGCCGCGCTCCTCCAGGTCGGGGCGGACGATCTCGGCCAGGTCCCGGCCGTCCGGCACGTCGACCTTGTTGAGCGCCACCAGCCGGGGCCGGTCGGCCAGGCCGCCGTACTCGGTCAGCTCGGCCTCGATGGTGTCGATGTCGGCCACGGGGTCCCGGCCGGGCTCCAGGGTGGCGGTGTCGATGACGTGCACGAGCACCGCGCAGCGCTCGATGTGCCGCAGGAACTCCAGGCCGAGACCCTTGCCGGTGGCCGCGCCCGGGATCAGACCCGGCACGTCGGCGACGGTGAAGGTGTGGTTGTCCAGCCGGACCACGCCCAGGTTCGGCACCAGGGTGGTGAACGGATAGTCGGCGATCTTCGGCTTGGCGGCGGAGATCACCGAGATCAGCGACGACTTGCCGGCCGACGGGAAGCCCACCAGCCCGACGTCGGCGACGCTCTTGAGCTCCAGCACCACGTCGAGCTGCTCGCCGGGCTCGCCCAGCTCGGCGAAGCCGGGGGCCTTGCGCCGGGCGTTGGCCAGCGACGCGTTGCCCCGGCCGCCGCGCCCGCCCCGGGCCACCTCGAAGGTCGTGCCCGCGCCGACCATGTCGGCCAGCACCGTGCCGTCGGAGGCCTGCACCACCGTGCCGTTCGGCACCTTGAGCACGAGGTTGCGGCCGTTCGCGCCGTCCCGGTTCGACCCGGCGCCACCCTTGCCGTTCTCGGCCTTGACGTGCGGGCGGAAGTGGAAGTCCAGCAGCGTCGTCACCTGCGGGTCGACCACCAGGGACACGCTGCCGCCGTGCCCGCCGTTGCCGCCGTCGGGGCCGCCGAACGGCTTGAACTTCTCCCGGTGGATCGAGACACAACCGTGCCCGCCATCGCCGGCCTGCAGGTGCAGGACGACCCGGTCAACGAACGTCGCCACGGACGTCAATCCTTCCAGCGAGGTTCACGCCCCGCACGAAAAAAGCAAAGCGGGCCGGGACACGAGGTCCGCGGCCCGCAACGCCTTCGAACTACTGCTGCGGCACGATGCTGACGGTCTTGCGACCGCGCTTGGTGCCGAACTGGACCGAACCGGCGGCCAGCGCGAAGAGCGTGTCGTCTCCGCCGCGGCCGACCAGGTCACCGGGGTGGAACTTGGTGCCACGCTGACGGATGAGGATCTCACCCGCGCTGACGACCTGACCACCGAAGCGCTTCACGCCGAGCCGCTGGGCCGCGGAGTCACGGCCGTTGCGCGAGCTGGACGCACCCTTTTTGTGAGCCATGTGAGGACGACCTACTTCCCGCTGGAGATGCCGGTCACCTTGACCTGGGTCAACGGCTGGCGGTGACCCTGGCGCTTGTGGTAGCCGGTCTTGTTCTTGAACTTGTGGATCCGGATCTTCGGGCCCTTGGTGTGCGCGGCGATCTCGCCGGACACCGCGACCTTGGCAAGCTTCGCCGCGTCGGTCACCAGGTCGTCACCGTCGACGAGGAGCACCGCGGTGAGCTTCACCGCGTCGCCGGGGGCACCGACGAGCTTCTCGACCTCGATCACGTCGCCCTCGGCGACCTTGTACTGCTTGCCGCCGGTCTTGACGATCGCGTACATCGGAGGCGGACTCCCTGTCGTTGAGGCTGCTGGCGGGTGTTCCCGCGGCGGCTCGCCGGGTAGCAGAGGCACGGCGGCGCGGGCACGCGAGAACTCGGCACACCAAAGTGCGCCGCAGGTCAGCGTACGCCATCGGAGGGCCGACACCCAAACCGGCCCCGCCGGGTCAGCGGGCGCAGAGCTGGTCGAGGCGCGAGCGGAGCCGGTCGAGTTCGGTCTCGTCGATCGAGTCGACGTCGGTGCCCAGCGTGCCGACCTCCGCCGCCATGTCCGCGAGGAGCGTCTTGAGCTGCGCGTCCTCGGCCCGGGTCGACTCACGCCGCAGCGTGCTGCGCCACTCGGTCAGCGCCGTGGAGATCCGCTCGCGGGCCGTCCGGGCTGCCGCGGCGTCGTCCGCCCCGACCGCCGCCACCATCTTGCCGAGCTCCTCCACGTACGTCCGCACGGCCGTCTCGCCGGCCCGCTGTGCCGCGGCACACACCTGCGGGGCGTTGCCGCCGGCCGCCCCGCTGCCGGCGCCCGGCCCGCTCGGCGGCGCCCCACCACCGGTGGGGCCGCCTGGTGTGGCGGCGCCCGACGGGGCTCCGCCGGACGGGGCGGCTCGCTCGGGCCGCTCGGCCGCGCACCCGGTGCCGGCGAGCAGGACAGCGGTGAGCGCGGTGACGGCGAGCAGACGGCGCATCGTTCTTCTCCTGACCGCAGGCGGCCGATCGTGGCCGGGGATCGACCATACGACAGGGCCCCTCCCGCCGGACATCACCGGGAAGGGGCCCCGTCTCACGTCGGACCGGTCAGCCGGTCACGGTCGGGTACGCCGCCGCGCGCCGCTGCGGCGGGAGCGGCGCCGGCCCGCGCCGCCCTCCGACTCGTCGCCGTCGGCGTCCGAGAGCGCGTCCGGATCGTCCGGGGCGGCCAGCCGGGCCGACTCGCCCGTCTGGCTGTCGGCGACGTCTCCCGCGGCGGCGGTGTCCGCCTCGTAGCGGGACAGGTCGTAGCCCATGGTGTCGTGGTACTCGGTCTCGGTCTCGGCCTCGGGGCCGGCGTCGGCGACGGTCTCGGTGACCTCGGCCACGGTGCGCTCGGTCGGGGCGCTCTTGCGTGCCCGGCGCCGGGACGTGCCCGCGCCCTGCTCCGCCACCGGGGCGGCAACGGCCGAGGCGACCGCCTTGACCTTCTCGCCCGCACCGGCGCCGGAACGCGGCTTCTCCGGCACCGGCTCGGTGTGGATGATCAGACCCCGGCCCTTGCAGCACTCGCAGGTCTCGCTGAACGCCTCCAGCAGGCCCGCGCCGATCCGCTTGCGGGTCATCTGCACCAGACCGAGCGAGGTGATCTCGGTGACCTGGTGCTTGGTGCGGTCCCGGCCCAGGCACTCGGTCAGCCGACGCAGCACCAGCTCACGGTTGGACTCCAGCACCATGTCGATGAAGTCGATCACCACGATGCCGCCGAGGTCGCGCAGCCGGAGCTGGCGGACGATCTCCTCGGCCGCCTCCAGGTTGTTCCGGGTGACCGTCTCCTCCAGGTTGCCCCCGGAGCCGGTGTACTTACCGGTGTTGACGTCGACGACCGTCATCGCCTCGGTCCGATCGATCACCAGCGAGCCGCCCGAGGGGAGGAAGACCTTGCGGTCCAGCCCCTTGATGATCTGCTCGTCGATCCGGTACTCGGCGAAGACGTCGGCGCTGCCGACGTGGCGGCGCAGCCGGGCGACCAGGTCGGGCGAGACGTGCGACAGGTACGACTCGACCATGTCGTACGACTGCTCGCCCTCGATCACCAGCTCGCGGAAGTCCTCGTTGAACAGGTCCCGGACGACCCGGATGACCAGGTCCGGCTCCTCGTAGAGCAGCACCGGGGCGCCGCCCTCGGCCGCCTTGGCCTGGATGTCCTCCCACTGCGCCTGCAGGCGCTTGACGTCACGCGCCAGCTCGTCCTCGCTGGCGCCCTCGGCGGCCGTCCGGACGATCACGCCCGCGCCGTCCGGCACGAGCTTCTTCAGCACGTCCCGCAGCCGCTTGCGCTCGGTGTCGGGCAGCTTGCGGCTGATGCCGGAGGCGTTGCCGTGGGGCACGTAGACCAGGTGCCGGCCGGAGAGCGCGATGTGGCTGGTCAGCCGGGCGCCCTTGTGACCGATCGGATCCTTGGTGACCTGCACCAGCACCGAGTCGCCGGAGCGCAGCGCCTGCTCGATCGAGCGCGCCCGCCCCTCCAGGCCGGTGGTGTCCCAGTTCACCTCGCCGGCGTACAGGACGGCGTTGCGGCCGCGCCCGATGTCGACGAAGGCCGCCTCCATGCTGGGCAGGACGTTCTGCACCTTGCCGAGGTAGACGTTGCCGGCCATGGAGCCGGAGGAGTTGCGGGTGACGTAGTGCTCGACGAGCACCCCGTCCTCGAGGACGGCGATCTGGGTGCGGTCGCCGCGCTGGCGCACCGCCATCACCCGGTCGACAGCCTCCCGGCGGGCCAGGAACTCCGACTCGCTGAGGATCGGCGGCCGGGTCCGGCGCTGCTCGCGGCCGTCGCGGCGGCGCTGCCGCTTGGCCTCCAGCCGGGTGGAGCCGGAGACGCCCTGCACCTCGTCGACGGTCTTGCGCGGCTCACGGATCTTGACGACGGTCGGCACGCCGTCGTCGGCGCCCGCCTCGACGTCGCCGGCGCCCCGGCGGCGGCGACGTCGACGGCGGCGGGTCAGCGCGTCGCCGCCCTCGGACTCCTCGTCCTCGTCGCCCTCGGGCTCCTCCGCCTCGGCCTGCGCGGCCTCCTCGGACTCGTCGTCCTCGGCGTCCTCGGCACCGCCCTTGCCCCGGCCACGACCGCGGCGGCCACGCCGGCGCCGGCGGCGGGCCGCGGCGCTCTCGTCGTCGTCCTCGTCCTCGTCCTCGGCGGCCTCGTCGGTCTCGTCGGCCGGTTCCTCGGGCTCGACGGCCTCGACCGGCTCGACGTCGCGGCGGCCACGCCGGCGCCGGCGCGCCGGCTCGACCGGCTCCTCGGCCGCGGGCTCCTCGGGCTCCGGCTCCGCTGCTGGCGTCACGACCCGGGCGATCGGGACGTCCTCGGGCTGCGGGGCCATGAAGAGCACGGTGGGCGCGGAGAGCGCGGCCCGCCGGCGGCGGGTGCGCGGCTCGGGCTCGACGGCCGGCTCGGGCTCGACGGGCGCCTCGGCCGACTCCTCCTCGACGGGCGGGGTGACCGCCACGCCCGGCGGAACCTCGCCGGAGCGGCTCTGTGCGCCGCTGGCGGCGACGGGCGGAGCGACGGCGCCGAACCCGGTGCCGGCCTCCGGCGCGGCGGCGGCCGGCGGCTGCTCCGCGGCCCCGGCGGGCGCGGCGGCC